>JBGCFJ010000425.1:0-4804 GCA_045106885.1 Saprospiraceae bacterium | reverse complement strand
CCACCTTCCATTAAATGGTCACCTACCGCTACCCTTCTTTTCGTTACAATCCCTGACTCTTGGGCATAAATAGAGAAAACTTCTTGTATAACTCCTGTTTCTTCAATATTCTTAATCGTTGCTTCTCCGATTTTCCAAAATCGCAATTTATTTCGAGCCGCTTCTAATAAACCTGCATTTACCGATTTCATTTTAACCGCTTCCAAAAGCTCTCGCTGAGCGGTAATTAAATCGGGGGAATAAATATCTGCTAATTTTTGTCCCTTTTTTACTTCTTCTCCCGTGAAAGTGACATACAATTTTTCGATTCGCCCAGGTACATGGGCAACTTGGCTGGATGCCATTCTTTCATCTGCCTGCACTTTTCCAGATAAGCGAATGGTTTTGCCTGATTCTCCAGCAGTTTGACCAATGATTGACGTTTGAATATTGGCTAATTTCACCGCATTTTCAGTCATTTGCAATACCAAAGGGTCATCCGATTCATTGCCACCTGCGGGTATCAAATCCATTTCGCAGATAGGACAAATACCAAATTCAGGCTGTCGAATTTGGGGATGCATGGAACAAATCCATTCTTCTGCTGATTGGGTATCCGCAGTTGATTCTTGATTTGTGCTATGTTCATGAGTATCATGATTCATTGGCATTTTCCCCTTTCCAAAAAGTAAGTACCCTGCCGCTAGACCAATAGCTAACGCAATGACAGCAATTAGGGAAGTTTTTATATTATTTGTCATAATTCAATACTGATTAAACAGATTGGACAGGTTTACACAGATTTTTAATAGGTCGTAAAATTTTTGTAAATCCGTCCGTTGTAAAATGTCTGTTTTATTTTTTATCGTTATCAAAAATTTTTCTTATATCCATCGCTGAATCCTCAGCCTCCATTCCTGCCAAAGGGCATACAAAACGGGCACGGTAAACATCGTAATAATCTGCAAAGTCATCCCTCCAAAGGAAGGAATCGCCATTGGTAACATAATGTCAGCCCCTCTTCCTGTAGCCGTTAAAACAGGTAGCAAAGCCAAAATAGTGGTCGCTGTAGTCATCATTGCAGGACGGACTCTTCTTAAACCACCTTCGACTACCGCATCTCGAATCCCTGCAATAGAATCAGGCTGATTTTTTTTGAAACTATTTTGTAAAAAAGTAGCCACCAAAACACCGTCATCGGTAGCAATCCCAAAAAGGGCTAAAAAGCCTACCCAAACTGCCACACTTAGATTAATCGACCTAATTTGAAATAAATCTCTAAAGTTTGTTCCAAATAAATTGAAGTTCAAAAACCAATCGGTATCGTATAAACCAATCATAATAAAACCACCTGCAAAAGCGATAAATACACCCGTAAAGACCATTGCAGAAATCGTCACCGACCGAAATTGAAAATAGAGCAGTAGAAAAATAATGGCTAAAGAAATAGGAACGACCAAACTCAATCGTTTATTCGCCCGAACTTGCTGCTCATAATTTCCTGCAAAACGGTAATTAATGCCCGCTGGTACGGCTAATTCCCTATTGGCAATTTTCTCTTTTAAATAATTTTGCGCATTATTGACCACTTCTACTTCTGAGTAATTTTTCTCTCTATCAAATAAAACATAGCCAATCAAAAAGCCATCTTCACTTTTGATAGATTGTGCGCCTTGTTCATAGCGAATAGTCACCAAATCGCCTAATGGAATTTGTTGTCCTGTGGCGGTTGGAATATAAATTCGTTTTAAAACATCTGGATTATTTCGCAATTCTCTAGGATAACGAATCCGAATAGCATAGCGTTCTCTGCCTTCCACGGTATTTGTCATATTCATGCCCCCAACTGCTGCTTGAATGTGTTGCTGTACCTTTTCGATGGTCAACCCATAGCGACTAATGGCATCTCGGTCAATATCCATTAATAAATAAGGTTTGCCTACAATTCGGTCAGCAAAAACAGCGGCTTCTTTTACGCCTTCCACCTCTTTTAGGTATTGTTCTAATTCTAAACCAAAAGCTTCGATTGCTGCCAAATCTGTTCCCCGTACTTTTATCCCCATTGGCGCACGCATGCCCGTTTGTAACATAATTAAACGGGTTTCAATCGGTTGTAATTTGGGGGCAGAGGTAACGCCTGGAATTTTTGTGGCTTTGACTATCGCATTCCAAATATCATCGGGACTAGTAATTTCATCTCTCCATTGTCGGAAATATCGTCCTTTTTTATCAGGAATTAATTCCCCATTCTCAGCTCGAATATAATCACCCGCCTCATATTTAAACCGAATTCGATGCCCATTTTTATCCGTTTTATACTCAGATTTATATAAAATCACATTTTCATACATCGACATGGGCGCAGGGTCTAATGGGCTATTGACTCGCCCTGCTTTACCAACCACGGTTTCTACTTCTGGAATAGCGGTGACTGCCATATCCAAAAGCCGTAGATTTTTGACGTTCTCTTGCATTCCCGAATGGGGCATAGAAGTAGGCATCAACAAAAAAGAACCTTCATCCAAAGAAGGCATAAATTCTTCGCCAGTTTGTTGAAAAGCCATAAATCCTTGGTAGACAATCAAGCCGACTAGCAATAAAAACAAGATTTTAAATCGTAGTAAAAAACGAAGGATATTTTCGTAGAAATAGATAATAATATAAAAGAAGCCAATTAAACTACCCGCCAAAATTGCAACAAAAAAGAAGTTCGCAAAATTGCTTTTGTTTACCCCTAAAGGCATCCAAACAGTTGCCAATAACCAAGCGACTAAAAGGGCATAAATAATATTGGTTAGCCAAGAAAGTCTTTTGCTATTTTTTTGAGCACTATATCGTTGAATCCATAAATTTAATAAACCAGAGATGCCAACGACTGCTAGAATACTTCCTAATAAAGGTTGGTAAAAAAAGGCAATCCATAACCCCGCAAAAAGCGCCACTATATTCCCCCCAATTGTCATCCATTTTTTACTAGATTTAATGGAAAATAAGTGATGGGCTAAAGGAGGAATAATCGTAATTGCCACAATAATCGAAGCCACTAAAGCAAAAGTTTTCGTAAAGGCTAAAGGTCTAAATAACTTTCCTTCGGCAGCCTCCATTGTAAAAACAGGGATAAAACTAATGACCGTGGTAGCTACAGCAGTAATGACTGCGGAGGCTACTTCGGTTGTTGCCTCATAAATACTTTCCTTTAAGCTTTCATCAGGCGGCGCTGCTTTGATTCTGTTGACCATACTTTCCGTCAGAACAATTCCCATATCAACCATTGTTCCAATGGCAATAGCAATTCCAGAAAGAGCTACTATATTGGCATCTACGCCAAAATATTTCATGGCAATAAAACACATTAAAACCGCAATCGGTAAAGTGCCTGCTACTAATAGCGATGATTTTAAATTCAACAACATTAGAATGACGACAATAATCGTAATCAAAATTTCTAAAGTCAGCGCCTCTTGCAGTGTACCGATGGTTTCATTAATTAGCTGAGTTCGGTCATAAAAAGGGATAATATTTACTTGAGATACCGTTCCATCTGCCAAAGTTTTTGTAGCCAAACCTGGAGCTAATTCTTCTATTTTAGTCTTGACATTTTGAATGACTTCCAAAGGATTTGCGCCATATCTAGCCACTACTACCCCACCAACTGCTTCTGCCCCCGATTTATCCAACACGCCTCTTCTAGTGGCAGGAGCAATCGTCACCCTAGCAATATCCCCAATCCGAACAGGCACATTATTATTGACACTAACCACACTCTTTTCAATATCTTCGATATTCTTTACATAACCCAATCCTCTCACAAAATACTCGGCTAGGTTAATTTCAATGGTTTGCGCCCCCACATCTATATTGCTACTTTTGATAGCTTTCATCACTTGTTCCAGCGAGATATTGTAGGCTTTCATGGCTTCTGGGTCCACATCCACTTGATATTCTTTGACAAAACCACCAATAGAAGCTACTTCTGCGACGCCCTCCGCAGCAGCTAATCCATAGCGAACATAAAAATCTTGAATCGTTCGGAGTTCATGCGGACTCCAACCACCTGTAGGGTTTCCTTCCGCATCTCGTCCTTCTAAGGTGTACCAATAAATTTGTCCCAAAGCAGTCGCATCAGGGCCTAAAGCTGGTTGTACACCATCAGGTAAAGTATTGGCAGGCAAGGAATTTAACTTCTCTAAAATTCGACTCCGACTCCAATAAAATTCTATATCATCTTTAAAAATAAGATAGACACTCGAAAAACCAAACATCGAATTACTCCGCACACTTTTCACTCCTGGAATGCCTAATAAAGCGGATGTTAAAGGATACGTAATCTGGTCTTCTACATCTTGTGGAGAACGTCCCATCCATTGGGTAAACACGATTTGCTGGTTTTCCCCAATATCAGGAATCGCATCCACCGACACAGGGTTTCGTGGCAAATGCTTGATACCAAAATCAAAGGGGGCATTGACCAATCCCCAACCAACAAAAAGTCCCATTAGCAAATAGGCGACTAGTTTGTTGTCTAAAAAGAAACGAATAAAATTATTCAGCATACTAAGTTAGAAGTCAGAAGTCAGACCATCTATACGGATTGTCAGCAGTAAGATAAAGTACGGTAGGATGACCAATATCTTACTTATAGATAATCAGGTAAAAAATGATAATTATTCGTTGCTTTTATTCATCCGTAGAAGAAAATAGACCAACGGATGAATGAAGGCAACGGATTTGGCAAACTAGTGTAGTGTCAAGGAAGAAATGACGGGTTAATTAGTTCAAACACTTGGAGGTCTGAGAGACACTCCAAGGTTTTTGCTACCTGACC
>JBGCFJ010000424.1:0-12094 GCA_045106885.1 Saprospiraceae bacterium | reverse complement strand
AAAAATACCGCAAAACCGAAATCGATAAAAAAGCCATTGTCCTCATTTATGTACAAAAAGTAAACGTTAAAATTTGAGGGACTGCAGAAGCTGATTTATTACTAAAAGGATAAAAAGAGCTGTTTTTCAAATGGGACACGCTTTGGCAAGATGGATTTCCAGATGAGGAGTTTGATTATATGGTATCGAATCCTACTTACGGTAAAAAATGGGGTACGATTAAAGCCAAAGTGCAAAAAGCAAATAATAGCCGTTTTGATGCAGGGTATCCTGGTACAGGTGACGGACAACTACTATTTACTTTGCACATGGTTAGTAAAATGAAAGCTGTGGAGTCTGGTGGTTCGGCTATAGCGATTGTCCATAATGGGTCTCCTTTATTTAAAGGTGGAGCGGGTTCTGGAGAAAGTGAAATTAGACGGCATTTAATAGAAAATGATTGGCTAGAAACAGTTGTGGCTTTGCCCACTAATTTATTCTACAACACAGGTATTGCTACCTATATTTGGATTGTTCGGAATAATAAAAAAGGGAAAAGAGTTGGTAAAATTCAACTAATTAATGGCGTGGACTATTGGGAAAAAATGCAGCGTAGTTTAGGCGATAAACGAAAACGCATCAATGATAAACAAATCGCCGAAATTATCCAATTACATAAACAATTCAAGGAAACCGAGTTTTCCAAAATTTATGATAAAGATGATTTTGCTTTTCGCAAAGTTTTTTTAGAATTAGAAGAACAAGATGAAAATGGACTGCCATTATATGATACTAAATTGGTCAATATTTCCGCAAAGGATTTAAGAGATAATGTTTTAATCAATTTTAAATCGAAAGAAGAAAAGGCAACCCTCAAAAAAATATTGGATAAAAAAGATACTGAAGAAACGTATTATGAATTGGCTTTAATTCCTAATTCCGATTTTATTAAAAAATATAAAACGCCTGATGGTACGATTAAATTACATCGGTATTTTGTGGGTAAATCCTTAAAATTACAGACGACTATTCGTATTCCCAAAACATCTAAAGACGATGAAATTATTCCTTGGAAAGAAGACAGAGATATTTTCTTAAAAAGAGAAGTAGAAAAGCCTTATAAAATCTTACGAGAAGAAAAAGGCTATGAAATACCTTTTACTAGAGAATTTTATAAGTATCAACCCTTACCAAAATTAGAAGAAGTAGTGGAAAAATTTGCCGAATTGGAAGGCGATAATCAACGCATTTTATCACAATTAGGAATTGATTTGTATGAGAGAGTATAATGCATATCTTAAAATATTCGGCGAAATTCCAAATTCTTGGAAATACAAAAAATTAAAAACACTTGCTAGAATTACTCTAGGAAAAATGTTGCAGCCCAAAAACTCTGGGAATGACTATTTAAAACCTTATTTACGAGCCTTTAACATTGTATGGGAGAAAGTTGATGTCTCAGATGTAAAAAAAATGTGGTTCTCATCAAATGAGATTCAGAATTACAGACTTAATTTTAATGATATATTAGTCACCGAAGGAGGAGATGTTGGACGAACTTCAATATGGAAGAATGAATTGAAGGAATGTTATATTCAAAATTCAGTTCATAAAGTTACTTGTAGCAAAAAAATATTACCAACCTACTTGCTATACCAAATGTTACTTTTAGGAAAGGCAGGATATTTTGATAGTATTGTGAATAGAGTAAGTATTGCTCATTTAACAAAGGAAAAATTAAGTAATATAAAAGTTTTACTTCCGACTATTTTAGAGCAAAAATCTATAGTAACCTACTTGAATACTCGAACTAATCAAATAGACAAATTAATCACCAACAAAAAAGCCCAAATAGCCCAACTAAAAACCATTCGACAAATTACCATCAATGAGGCTATTACAAAAGGATTGGATACATCAGTAAGGATGCAAGATAGTGGCGTGGATTGGTTAGGAGAGATACCAGAGCATTGGGAATTAAAACGATTTAAAAATATTACCTCTTTAAAACAAGGACTTCAAATAGCCCAAGAGGATAGATTTTTGGGCGAAGTTCCAAATTGTTTAATATATATCACTATAAAGTATCTTAATTCAAAGCCAGAGAATAGATTAGAAGAGTATATACAAAATCCAGACGCAGGAGTAGTCTGTAACGAAGATGATGTATTATTAGCTAGAACAGGGGCAACAGGGCAAGTAGTCACAAATGTCAAAGGCGTTTTTCATAATAATTTCTTTAAAATTAGATATAGAAAAGATAAAATTATAAAAGATTACTTGGTTCATTATCTTAAAGATAAAAAAGTGAAAGAACATTTGCTTTTATTGGCAGGAACAACTACTATTCCTGATTTAAATCATGGAGCATTTTATAGTTGTCGAATCCCTCTGCCAGATTTAGAAGAACAAAGAGAAATAGTAAACTATTTAGATAAAAAAACGATTCAAATAGACCAAGCCATAAATAATCTAAACACACAAATAGAACAACTACACGACATGAGAAAAATTGAAATTTATAATGCTGTAACAGGCAAAATTAAAATCGTGTAAACATGCCAAAACCCAATGAGACACACTTTGAAAACCACTTTTGCCAACAATTAGAAACGAAAGGTCGTTATAAACGCCGTTATGATAAAGACGTAGATGATGCGCTATGCCTGCATTTTGGAGAATTGGAAGAATTTATTGACAGTACACAGGACGAAAAATTGACCCGATTTCAAGAAGTGACGGGGCAAAGTTGGAAAAAGGAAATTAAAAAAGCGATTAAAAAGACGCTGGAAACCAAACGATTATTTGAATTATTGCGAGATGGCTTAACGGTTAATTCTCAATTTCATTTTGATTTAATCTACTTTGAGCCAGACAAAACGACAGAAACGGAACAAGCAAAGCGACACAAAAAAAATCGCTTTACCTATGTTCGCCAGTATCATTTCGTGAGCGAAAATGTGCAGGGAAATACTGATAATAGAAAAAGCCTTGATATAGTTTTACTTTTAAATGGTTTTGCCATCGTCACCATCGAGTTGAAAAACGAAACAACTAGCGGTACTTATGATGAAGCGATTAAGCAATATTTAAAACGAGATTTAAGCCGTCCTGTTTTTCAGTTGCCTTTTCTACATATAGTTTGCGATAATGCCACCGCAAAAATGGCTGCGGCTTTTAGCAGACCACCAACCAAAGATGATTTTCGAGATTTTAATGAAGGTTTAATCAACGTTCCACCCAACAAAAAGGAATATCCAGTCTATTATTTATACCATCAGATATTATTGCCAGAAAGTTTGTTGAATTACATTCAGACTTTCCTTTATACAGGCAAAACAGGGAAATGGATTTTCCCTCGTTTTCACCAACAGCGGACGGTTAGAAAGGTGTATAAAGATATAGTTCATAATTTTGAGAAAAGCGGACAACTCAATCTTCGTTATTTAATCCAACATTCTACGGGTTCTGGAAAGAGTAATACGATTGTTTGGTTGGTGCAAAACTTACGAAATCTGCATGCCAATAATGAACGGCTATTTGATAGTATTTTAGTGCTAACTGACAGAATTAGTTTAGATGGACAAATTTCTAAGGATTTTATTCAAGCCATTGATACAACAGGTGTAGTTGCTTATACAGATGATAAAATTGGGCAAAAGATAACCTTAAAAGAAGCTTTGGAGCAAAACTATAAGGTTATTGTTTCTACCATTCATAAATTCTCGCATCTAAAAGATATTCCTGACCAAACAGGCAAAAAAATCTGTATTATTATTGATGAAGGACACCGCTCTCAAAGTGGTTTATTACATCAAAATCTAACCAATCAATTTGATGCAGAACAAACCGCACCAGACCCACAAGAAAAACTGGTCGATTATTTTTCTAGAAAAGCTTATCCTAATCTGACCTTTATTGCGCTATCTGGTACACCAACCGATAAAATGTTGCAACAGTTCGGGACGAATAAAGGAGGTAAAAAGAATGTACCTTTTGATGTCTATTCTATGGACGAGGCTATCAAAGAAGGCTATATTTTAGATGTAGTTAGACATTTAGTATCTTATGAAACACTCTACCAACTTAGTTATAAAAACAAAAAAGATAAAGAATATAATCCATTACAGATAATCAAAGCCCTCAAACAAAAAGCGTTTGATGATGATGAAATTATCAAAGAAAAATGTCAGATTATAGCTAGTATTTTTAAGGAACAAACGCTTGATAAAATCAATGGCTATGCGAAAGCAATGATTGCCGCTAGTAGTCGATTGGGTGCAGTAAAGTATAAATTATTCCTAGATGAAGCGTTGAAAAAGCAAAGAATCAATTGTCAAACATTAGTCGCTTTTACTGGTCCTGTTCGCTATGATGGAAAAGATTATACCGAAAAAAGTATGAATGCTACTGTCTTAAAAAAGCGCAAGTTACCAGAGGCTTTTGAAAAAGATGGAACAATAAGATTTTTAATTGTTGCGAATAAATACCAAACAGGGTTTGATGAACCGTTATTGCATACCTTATTCTTAGATAAATCCTTATCTGGTAAAAGTGCCGTACAAACGCTGAGTCGATTAAACAGAAAAGCACCTAATAAAACAGATACTTTGACGGTTGATTTTACCAACTCGTATGAAAAAATTATTACCGCATTTCGAAAATTTCAACATACAGTCATCAGTAATAAAGAAGCCTCCCCTCAAGATTTGGTTGATATTAAAAATGAGCTATTGAAAAAAGCCATTTTTACCCTAGAGGATATTAATGAATTTATGGAACTATTCCGTAGTGAGAGACCAGAGGATGTAGCGCCTATTGCTGGCTTAATGGCTAGCATAAAAAGAATCTTTGAAGAAAAAGTAAAAGATGCAGCAGAGCGAGATTATTTCCGCTCTCGTTTAGGAAGGTATATTAGCATTTTTGGCTTTATCAATACACTTTATAGAATAGACGACCAAACACTCCGAGACTTTTATCCCTTTGCAGTTATCCTTCGTAAAAAACTAAGTGTAGATTTATCAACATCCGACTTAGCAGAGGAAATAGCAAAAGTAAAAGTTACGAATTATAGCATTGACCAAGTTGATATTGGTATAGTAGAAGAACCAGACCCAGAAGATGAAGATGGCGGCGGTACTGGTGGTGGCGGTGGAAATAATAGCACTCCTGTTAGAATGTTAGCTACGGTAGAGGAAGTAGTAGAGGTAATTAATCTCCGTTTTCATGAACGATTTTCTAATGAAGGCGCAGAAGTAGTAGAAGGTTATGTCAATGAGATTGCTATAAATCAAGTATTAAAGGCTACCATTCGTAGCAATATGAACAAGGACATGGATGAAGTCTATAATCGTATCATTAAAGATGAGATGCTTAAATTATTTGCAGGTTATATCATTAAAACAAACCCTAAAACTTATCAAGAGTTAATGGATGAACAGGTGAAAGCATTTGTGAATAAGACTGCTTATCGGATGTTGAATGAGATGGTTAGGGGGGAATCTAGAGCTAGTTAAAATAAAGAAAACAAAAAAAAGCAGCTGCCAAAAGACAACTGCTTCAATATAATTTTATTTAATCGGATGCTTACGAAAATATTGCTGTTTAAAACGCTCCTTCATCACCGCCGCTATAGCCACCACGACCTCGACCGCCACGTTTTTTCTTCTGATTTAAGCGATAGTTAAAAGTAAGGTTTGCTGATCTAGCGCGCCATTGGAATTCGCTATTAGCATAAAAATTATCCAAGAATGTTTCACTTTGATATTTTCTAGAATTGAATAAATCTCGGATACTTAGGGTTAGGGTACCTTTACCTTTTAAAATGTCTCGATTGGCAGAAAGGTCAAGTGAAGTAATGGCCTTGCTTCGCCCTTGGGTTGTTTCTCTTGGTCCTCGGTAACTGACTCTTAACTGAACATCGGTTTTCTTGGCTACGGTCATTCTCGAAGTCAGTCGGCCTCGCATGGTATAGGTATCTGCGGTTAAGCCTTCTTGTACATTGGTACCATCGGTAATGGCTCTAAAAAAGTTAAGGTCACTATTAATTCTCCACCATTTATAAGGATTATAAGAAATGGTAAATTCTAAACCGTAGGCATGTTCATCTTTTAAGTTTTCTGGACGAGAGAGCGTTTGTTGGTCGTTCAATACCGTCCGAATACTTCTGGAAATAGTGCCTTCTGAATAGCGATAATAAGCAGAAGAAGTAATCGTTCCTTTGTCAAAATATTTAATATGCCCCATTTCAACAGAATGCGTTAATTCTGGGTCTAAGTTCGGATTTCCTGTTCTTTGGTTACGAGCATCGGAAAAGGTGAAAAATGGATTTAAATACCAAAATCTAGGTCGCTGAATTCTTCGACTATAACTTAACTGAATGGCATCTTTTTCCGAAAATTCGTAATTAAAGAAAGCACTTGGAAACAAATTAAAATAATCTCGGTCGTTCAATTCATTGGTTTCTATCAATTCTGTTACCACTTGAGAATATTCTCCTCTTAGGCCAAATTGGTAAGAAAATTTTCCTTTTTTGTTGCCGAAAATAGCATAGAGAGCATGAATGTCTTCGTCGTATTTGAAATTATTACTTAGTGGATTGCCTCTAAAATCTAGTAATGGTTGCCAAACATTATCATCAAATTCGTTCACTTCATAATCATTGCGAATATCCCGAATAGAACTTCTTAAGCCCAATTCAAATTTGCCTTCTTTGCCAATAGGATTCACATAATCTACCTGAAATAAATATTGCTTTTCTCCTTCTGCGTTGCGGGATTCTTGCAATAAATCCGCTCTGCCAAGTGGCGTATCATTTCTATCAAAATATTGTTCTACATAGTCTGAACTTTCTGTTTCACTATCTTCTTCATATTGAAAATTAGCGGTTAGTTCTTGGCCTTTTTTATCAAAAGTCTTTTTATAATTTAAAGCGTATTGAATCGCTTTTTCATCTTCTTGCTCATTATCTGTTCGGGTAGTGATTTCTTGTAAATCAGTAAAATCTGCACTACCAATAAAATCTTTATACAAGATGTTGGAAAGATTATCTTCATTGTTTTTTCTATACAAGAAAGAACCCGTTAAGGTATTATGTTTGTTAATGTAATAATCTGTTCCAAATCGGATACTGTTAGACCAGCCACCTCGTTCATGGTTTCGGTTTTGGTCTTGAATAAGCATAGCAGCATCGGTTATTCTTTCTTGATAAGTGAATCCTCCACCATTGTTACTGCGATAAGACAGGCCGTAATTTACAAAAAAGTTCATCTTTTCTCGACGGAAATTCATGTTTGCGCCAATACCATAAGAGTCAGGAAGACCAGCGGTGACATCGAAAGACCCGTTGATGCCTTTTTTCTTATCTTTTTTCAAGACAATATTGATGATTCCCGTAGACCCTTCTGCTTCATAACGAGCTGAAGGATTGGTGACGACTTCTACCTTGTCTATCAAATTAGAAGGCAAAGACCGAAGCCCACTACCACTATCTGAACCAACTAATCCAGAAGGCTTCCCATCAATCAAAATCCGTACATTTTCGCTGCCTCTCAAACTTACATTTCCTTCTACATCTACGGCTACGGATGGGACATTATCCAAAATATCTTCTGCCGAAGCGCCTGAATTGGCTAAATCTTTTCCGACATTAAAGACTCTTTTGTCTAGACTCATCTGCATCTGACTTTTTTCTGCCCGCACTTCGATTTCTCCTAAAGTATGCGCATCTGCATCCAATGCAATCGTGCCTAAGTCTGCTAAAAATTGTCCTTTCCCTAATGGTATTTCTGTTATCGTTTTAGTTTGGAAAGCTAAAAAATCTATTTGGACGAAATATCGACCCATTTTAGTTTCAATCGTAAATGCTCCTTTTTCATCGGTAATACCTCCTGTTATCAAGGAACTGTCTCTTTTGGATAAAATGGTAATAGTGGCATAATCTAATGGTTGCCCAGTAGTGCCATCTATTACCTTTCCTTTAATGATTGCTTTTGGTCGTTCTCCTTGTCGTGGACCGCCACCAGGGCGTTGCGTGAAAGCGGTTGGGAGGCCTATGAATAAGCAAAGTAAAAATGTTAAAAAAGTTTGATGATTTCTTATTGTCATAATAATAAGTAAGCTTAATTTATTTTTAGTAACTAAGTAAAATTTAATTTTCAATTTTCAACCACCTTCTGCGGGAATTTGAGATTGAAAATTATCGACAATTTGTTGGTTTTAAAATTTGTGTAAGAACCTAAATACGGTACTATTAAACAGTCTGGTTACAAATTGTTTTACAAAATTAAGCGCAAATCCTATGAAGAAGTTGTAGAAAATTTGAAGAAATTCTGATTTTATGAATTAATCAGGGAATTTAACAATTAACCGATGTATTCCTTTTTTAAAAACATAATCTATTTTCAAATGATTGACTTCACAGATTTTTTTGACAATGGCTAAACCTAAGCCTAATGATTGTCCACTTTGATTACTCTTTCTAAAACGTTCAAATAATTGATTGGTCGGTACTTTTGGAGGATGCCCTGGATTTTCTATAATCAACTTATTTTTATCTAATGCAACTTTTATCCAACCATCGGGCAAATTATAACGGATGGCATTTTTTAATAAATTGCTCACTAAGATATCGGCAATTGCGGCATTAATCGAAAGGGTAATGTTTTCTTTAATCGTGCTTTCTAACTTCAATCCTTTCAAATTGGCAATGTCTTTAAAGGTGAAGATAGACTGTGTGACTAGCTTAGAAAAATCAGTTATTTCTTTAGCCGTAAATTCATTATTTTCAATCTTGGTTAATAAAGATAGAGATTGTCCCATTCGTGATAATTTGGATAGGGCGGTCTGGGCAGATTGAATTAAAGGCAATTGTTCTGCTTGTAAATTCGGACTTTCTAATAATAATTCTAGTTTTCCTTTGGCTACTGCAATAGGCGTTTGCATTTCATGGGCCGCATTTTCAGAAAATTCTTTTAAAGAAATATAATCTCGACGTGCTTTGTCCGTCATTTGCGTAATAAACCCATTCAATTGATTAAATTCTTTGGTCGTCGTTTCAGGGAAAGTAATCGCATCATCATTTTTTAGATTAAATGCTTTTATTTTTTGCAAACTTTTTTGAAATGGTTGAAATAACCAACTAGAAATTAAGAAACTACAAACCAATAAAATCAGTCCTAGCCCAAAAAACAACCTAGTCATTACATTGACAACTCCTCCAGAAACATCGTCCGTTTCTAAAAAAATATCAATCATATTGAAACGGTAGTACGCGCCGTTGACCTCTTGGACAATCGTTAATTTTCGATGTGGTTCTAATCTTTTATAATAAGGATGTATGGCTAAGGTATCCGCAAAGGAAGCACCATTTAGTAAAGTATCTTTTGGTTGAAAAGATTGGACTTTTACGATTTTTGTTTTCTGATTCTGTAAAGCATCTAAAGGTTTTCCTTCTTTAATCGACTCTTTTAATAAATTCATATTCTGCGCTAGAGAATAATCGGTTTCTCTAGCCACCCTCTTCATGACCATCTGATAGGTGATGATACCTGCAATGCTAAATACAAGGGACATGATAAAGAGATAGAGTAGGGTTGCTTTGGTTATTAGACGCATGCGAGTTGCGGGTTGCGAGTTACCAGTTTCCAGTTGCCAGTTTCGGGTTACAACACGCAACTGGCAACTGGAAACTGGTAACTGGCAACCGATTTAATTATTATGAAACTTATAGCCTAAGCCGTAAATCGTTTTAATGTAATCATTGCCTCCAGCAGCAGTAATCTTCTTTCGTAAATTTTTGATGTGCTGGTAAACAAAATCAAAAGAGTCTAGGAAATCTACATTATCTCCCCAGAGGTGTTCGGCAATGGTTTGTTTGGTTAGAACTCTATTTTTATTAGAAATAAAGAAAAGAAGGAGTTCGTATTCTTTGACCGTTAATTCTAATTGCCTACCCTCAATGTTCACTTCGTGATTATTCGTATCTACCGAAATTTCATTGAACTTAATTTCTGTAAACCCTTGGAATTTTCGTCTCCGATAAATCGCTTTTAGCCGAGCATTTAATTCGGACAGATGAAAGGGTTTGGTCAAATAATCATCTGCCCCTAACTCTAATCCTTGGACTCTATCGTCTAAAGAATTTTTGGCAGAGATGATTAAAATACCCGCTTCGGACTGTTCTGCTTTTAAGAAATGTAGGACATCTAAACCATTTCCGTCGGGCAACATTATATCCAATAGAATAACATCGTAGGAATAAACGTTTAGTTTAGCTACGGCTTCCTGATAATTTTCAGCTACCTCACAAATCACCTCATTGGTGGAGAGATAGGACTTAATATTATCAGCTAGTGCTTTTTCGTCTTCGATTACAAGTAACTTCATAGGAAAACAAAGATAGATAGTAATTTTGAGTAAAATTTGAAGTATCTTGCAGCCAAATTGGAAATTATTAAGAATTATTAGTGAATTAGAGGTTCTATGAACGCTAATGACAAATAATTAAAATAGTTTCTAATAACTTTCAATAACATTTAATAACGTCCACATTGTCTTCGGCAGAAACGTTTTTACAATATCAACCACAGTTACAGCGAATGGCCTTCAATATGGTCGGCTGCATGAAAGATGCGGAAGACTTGGTACAAGATACTTTTGAAAAATGGTTGAAAATTGACCATACAAAAATCAAAAATGTCAAGGCTTACCTGATTCAAACGCTCAAAAATATTTGTATTAACTTTCTAAATTCCCTAAAAAAAACTAGAGAAATTCATTTTAATAACTCTTTAGAAAATTTACGAAATCGCTACGAAGAAATAGATTTTCGGCCTTTTGATTTTGAGCAAGATTTATCTACAGGCGTTAGTGAATTATTACAAAAACTAACTTTGCCTGAATTTAGTATGCTTATTCTAAAAGAAGGTTTTGAAATGGATTACCCGCAGTTAACAGAGATTTTTGATAAAAAAATGGAGCATTGTCGGCAAATTATTAGCCGAGCTAAGAAAAAAATTAAAACACCTCAATTACGCTTTCCTTTAAATATCGAGAAAAAAGACCAAGTTTCTAAAGAAATTTCTACCGTTTGTAAAAATGGGAATTTGCAAAATTTAATTGCTTTTTTTCAGCAAGAAGTCAAGTAAGTAACGATGAATGATTAACGATGAATGATGAATTCGTTGTTTGAAAAAAGTTATTTTAAAAAAAAATCGCCAATCTGTCACAAATTCTCTTTTTCCTTGTCTTACCTTTAAGATTAGTAAGTATACCTTACCTAACAGACATTTAACTATTCCAAAACGCTATTAAAACAACGCCCTAAATATTCCTTTTTAGAAACTACTTTTTTGTAAAAAATTGATAACAGTAATGGAACAGGAAATTAAAAAAGATTTAAAAGACTGGGCAAAAATTATCAGTCAGTATAAAAAACCAAATAACACCAAAGCAATTATA
Source organism: Saprospiraceae bacterium (assembly GCA_045106885.1). GTDB lineage: Bacteria > Bacteroidota > Bacteroidia > Chitinophagales > Saprospiraceae > JAFMDF01. The sequence goes on along the minus strand of JBGCFJ010000424.1, from coordinate 655 downwards.
CAGCTAGTCAATTCTTTTGGGCCTTTTGTTGCCTTATGGACGCTTATGTATTTTTCCTTGTCTTGGTCTTATTTGATTACTTTAGGATTAGGAATGATTAATGCTTTCTTTTTAGTCCGTATTTTTATTATTCAGCATGATTGTGGCCATCAATCCTTTTTCCAAAAACGAAAATGGAATAATCGAGTTGGCCTATTCTGTAGTTTTTTTAGTGCAATGCCTTATAAATATTGGGCAAAAGTACACAGTCACCATCACGGACATACGGGACAATTAGAGGAAAGGGATTTTGGAGATATTAATTTTCTAACGGTAGAAGAATATCATCATTTATCGACCCCCAGAAAATTGTCTTATCGGATTTTTAGAAACCCAATCATGTTATTTTTTGTGGTTCCAATGATTTACTTAGTCTTTTCTATGCGCTATCCTTTTTTAGGAAAAGGCAGGAAAGGTTGGGATAGAATTCATCAAGCGATGACCATGAATAACCTTATTTTTACTGCGCTATTTATTGGTTGTGGCTTTCTATTTGGTTGGCAGAACTTCTTGATGGTTCATTTACCCATTGTTTATTTCTTTGGGGTCATTTCCTTTTGGTTCTTCTATGTCCAACACCAGCATGAAGACACTTATCAAAGATGGAAAAAAAATT
>JBGCFJ010000423.1:0-5071 GCA_045106885.1 Saprospiraceae bacterium | reverse complement strand
GTGCCAGAGTGCGCAGTTATTTTTTCTTCTAAGGACTCTTTAAAAACCGCATATAGCCTTTGCTACATAAGGCTTTTTAAAGATTTCTTAGAAGTAAATAAGAACAAGTAATGTGGCTCAATTTATTCCTGCGTCGTCACTTATATAGCAAAAATAATTACTTTTACTACTTTTTATGACATAGTAAAACTGCATTTTAGACCATTTTATCTAAGTTATAAAAGGTTTTCTTATAAATATGCTATTCTGTATTCAAATTTCCTTTTTCAGAATCCCTCGTCAGCACATATCTAACTCCTAAAGACAAATAACCACCTCGCAAACCCGATAAATGACCACTTAAAAAAAGGGTAGGCACCCAATCTAAGGTTAGATTAATTGGCCTATCTGAAAAAGTATATTCTAAGCCTAAATATCCTTGTAGACCAGGAGTTGCGGATTGATTATTCCCTTCTTCTTTAAAACTCCAAAAGTAGATAGACGCCCCTCCTCCATAATAATAATACAATTCTTCTATTCCTCCTAAATCTATGGGTTCTATTCTTTGATAGGCGCCACTAATGTTCAAGAAACGGTAACCGTTTTTTCCTCTCGTCCCTACATATCCTTCTAATGCCTTATTTTCATTTATTATTTTTTTATAGGAAATAGATAAGGGAGCGCCTAACCTGAGGCCTGCCACCGCATCATACAATTGCCCTTGTAAAAAACCACTAAACAAAAAACAGCTTAAAATGGTCGTATATTTCACCAATTTCATTTCAAAAGATTTAAGTAATTATTCAGCAAAGGGTTTAGTGCATAGGGCGGAGGCGTAAAACAGTATAATAATTGAATAATTTTAAGGATTACCATGGAAAATATTTCAAATACAAATAAATCAACCCTTTGCCCTACGCCCAATGCTCTTTGCTGAACAATAACAGATTTAATATTAAGAAAATACTTTTCTACCTAATTATACAGCAATTGTAATTCCAATTTGAACCACTAATTACTTACTGATAAAAAAGACGCTAAAACATATATTTATTTATTTTAATATTTGGCATAATTCTTGAAATATTATAGCTCGTACCATCACCTATTTTTTTTTGCAGGTACAGCAAATTTTAAGCAAACCCTAATGGCACTTACTATTAAGGTTAATTTGTTCTAAAAGAAACTTTCCTCAAATAATAATTTAACAAAAAGCTATTGAATGATACATTCAATAGCCCATAACACTATTTTTCAAAACCTTAGTTGTACGGAATTAATATTCAATCATTAAATAACTGTTTATCAATAACTTATCATCCTCCGCACAACAAATTTAACTCCCTTTTTTTAGTATGAACACTATTAAAACAATCCTTTTTATCGGCATTTTAGCCCTAATTAACTTTTCATTTTCAAGTGAAAAAAACACAAAAATAAACAATACTAATTTAGCATTAATCGAAACTTTTAGCCAAGAATTATGTGCGACCTATGATACCGGGCAAAACTTAATGCTAATGGACAAGAATGGTACACAAATTCTAAATCCCAACAAAGCAGATTTACAAAATTTAGCACCCGAATTGTTCAATCAAAATAGGGTTCGAGTAACTTTGGCAGGGTCTAGTGATAATAATTTATGTTCCACCGAATTAGTCATCATGGACCAATCTGGAAAGATTGAAGGCAATTATACGGTCAATTCTTGCTCTTCTTATGGCTGGATTTTCTTTACGGAATCTAATTGTTTTCAAGTCGCCCTTTTTCACGATGCAGGTCTGGAGGCACCTTATGGTAGTTCTATTAATGGAAGCGTAGATTGGACGTTTAAATATAATGACCAAAGTAAATTAAGAGGTACTTATATGGATATGGGGGCTGCGAATATGTTTAATGTCGCCACTCCTTGTTATAATAATAAAAAGGCACAGCCTATGACCGCAAATGAAGCTAGAAAAAGAATAGAACGACGTAATTCAATAATTACCGCTGGTTCTTAGGGAAAACGGAAGAAATAACCTAGGAACGCTGAAAAAATAACTTTACATTCTTTTTAGGCAAAACCACCATGAAAAATGTAAAGTTATTTTTTTCACGTTCCCTACGTAAATTCGTGGGGGTTAATTCATTGGGAAAATTAGTAGCGAAATTCCCCACGAATTATACAGCCCCACGAATTAGTTTTTTAAAACATATACTATTTTTATGTAGGTTATTTTTCACCAAACCCCTTAAACGAATACGTTCCAAATCAAATATATACATTTCCGATTTTAAACAGGATGCCTTTGCACAGGTTATCCTGTTTTTTTTTGCTTGTCTATTTGTCCAAAATAATATTGTTGTGTTGGTTGCTGGTTGCAACTTCCCAGCGTACTTAGCTCTTTGCAAAAAACATTTCTTTTTTTAATTTTCCATTCGTACCTTGGCACTCAATCAAATTTCACAAAAAATTATATGATAATAACGCCAAATTTAATCATCGGTGCTGGGCCAGCAGGAATGGGGATTGCAGGACGACTTCGGAAAATGGGAATTGATTTTGAAATGGTGGAACAATCCCAAAATGTCGGTAATGCTTGGCATCATCATTATGACAGATTGCATTTACATACGGTTAAACAATTGTCTAATTTACCACACTTACCTTTTCCAGAAGATTATCCGTTATATGTACCGCGAGAAAAATTAGTCGCCTATTTTGATCAGTATGCGCAACATTTTAAATTAAAACCTCATTTTGGACAAACCGTAGATACTGTAAAAAAAGTAGGAAAAGAATGGACGACGACTACCAAAGAAGGAAAAAAAATTAAATCCAAAAATGTGATTGTGGCTACTGGTGTTAACCGAGTACCCAATATTCCTAGTTGGCCTGGGCAGGAACAGTTTCAAGGAACTATTATCCACGCAAAAGCTTATAAAAATGCGACGCCTTTCAAAGACAAAAAAGTCTTGGTCGTTGGCATGGGGAATACAGGCGCAGAGTTAGCCCTAGATTTAAGTGAACAGGATTGTGATACCTATATTTCTGTTAGAGGCCCTGTAAGTATTGTTCCGAGAGACTTGAATGGTCGCCCCGTACAACTAACGAGTATCCAATTGGCAAAAATTCCTTTTGGTATTGGCGATTGGTTAGGCAATTTTATTCGGGGGATTTATTTAGGGGATTTAAAAAAATATGGCTTGAATGCGCCAAAATTATCCCCCGTACAACAATTGAAAAAAACAGGCAAGACGCCTGTGGTAGATATTGGAACAGTCCATCAAATTAAGGCAGGTAAAATTAAAGTCATGCCCGAAATGGAAAGTTTTGATGCTAGTGGCGTTATTTTTAAAAATGGCGAACGAAAAGCATTGGACGCAGTTATATTGGCTACTGGTTATAAGGCTAAAGTGAATGATTTTATAGCAGATACTACTGGTTTATTAAATCAAGATAAATTACCTAAACAGGCAATATTCGACGGAAAAAATAAAGGCTTATATTTTATTGGCTTTGATAATTATAAATTAGGTGGTATTCTGGGTATTATTCGGACGGAATCTGAATTGATTGCTAATCATATATTAGAGGAGGGAATGAGAAAATGAGTAGATGAGGGAATGAGAACTTTGAACAAAAAATAAACTGACTGGTTTTTAATAGTGAAATGAACCGCTCAAGGCTAAAATATAAACAATTTTGCACCGCCCTACTTTTATTATTTTATCTAGTAGGCAATTTTTCGCTTCCGTTATTTGAAGGGGTGCATTTTCTTATGCACTTAGGAGACGATACGACTTTACATTCCTTCCAATCACATGATACACAGCATCAGCACTTTATTCTAAATAATTTTGGAGAATTGGTCAATTCTTCCTCTAGTACGGATTTACCTGTAAAAAATACTTTTGAAAAAAAACTTAAGAAAATGGCTGAACCATCAGAAGCCTTTTCTAGTCGCTCTACTTTCGATTTATTGGTCCATACGACCAATTATCATACCCCATCTTTTACTTATCCTATCCCCTTTATTCCAATCAACAGCCCACCTCCAAAGGTCTAAAACATGATTTTTTAGTACAACAATTTTTAAGTCGACATCTAAATCGTTGACTCAAATCGTATTTAAATTAAAATCTAGATTAAGGAAAATAAATTCAATTGGTTTAATGTCAATGCATTCTTCTCTGCTTGCTAACTTTTAGTTTCGATGTATCAACAAAATATAGTAGAAATTATAGCATACGGTCGTCTAGAGACGACGAGATAGCGATTCCGAGTCTGGAGACTCGAAATATCAATTACTACTAATTTTTCAAAGTTAACAAGTTATTTTTTAACGTCACAAGGCAGCGAGATAGGATGTAAATTTATTTTTTCATCATTGATAAGGCATTGATTATTGATTTATTTCAAATAAAATTTATCATGTTAAGGTTTATAGTATTCATTAGTTTCATTTTAAGCACCTTTCAATTATCTGCCATTGACGTTAAGGGCAAAATTGTCGATACCGAAGGCAGTCCAATTGTCGATGCTTATATTTTAAATGCCGATGGTAGTTTTCATGCCAGCACCAACGAATTGGGTATCTTCACCTGCAAAGACGCCCATATTGGAGATACCTTAGTTGTCAGTTATTTGGGGTTTGCACCCAAACAAGTTATCCTATCAGAAAATAGTTTTAATCAATCTATGACGATTGTGTTGGAAGACCAATTTTTTAATTTAGAACAAGTGCATGTCTCCAATAGTATCAAAGCTATCAACCAATTGGCGTCGATAGATTTGATTACTCAACCTGTGAATTCGTCCCAAGAAATTCTACGGAAAGTGCCTGGTTTGTTTATCGGGCAACACGCTGGAGGAGGTAAGGCAGAACTATTATTTCTCAGAGGTTTTGACATTGACCACGGCACAGATATTTCCATTTCGGTCGATGGGATTCCTGTTAATATGGTGTCTCATGCACACGGGCAGGGCTATGCAGATTTGCATTTTTTAATTCCAGAAACCATCGAAAGATTGGACTTTGGCAAAGGGCCTTATTATGCCGACAAAGGAAATTTTACGACCGCAGGTTATGTCGATTTTCAAACGAAA
>JBGCFJ010000422.1:0-10707 GCA_045106885.1 Saprospiraceae bacterium | reverse complement strand
AACACAGAGTTTTGATGAGCTTAGTTTAATTTTGTGCTAATTTTAATAAAAAATAACAACTTCTCAGTTAGTTATTTTTAAGTTCTTACGAATAAGTACCAACACACAATTACTATTAATTTTCAGCGGATTCTTTTCCCGATATTTAACAAAAAAAAATAAACCCGTAGCGGTGCTATGACTTGATTTTTTGAAGAAAACTATCGAAAAAATAACCTCCCTGAAATTTTAATCTAATTATGAGTTGGTACTTATTCTTAGCCTTATTTATTTCTAAATCTATATGAAACGACTTTTTTTTCTAATAATAGTTACCAATCTTCTTTTTACCAATTGTCAAGATTCAGTAAAGGCAACAAAAACGAATACCCCAATAGCTAATTTACCTACAACGGGTAATCCTGCCATTGACGGTTTAAGTGTTGCTATTGCGGATAATCCGAATGACCCAAGTTTATATGCTAAACGGGCGGATATGTTTTATCAAAATGAAGGCTATGATGAAGCAATTATTGATTTGCAACGGGCATTAAGTTTTGATTCTACCAATGTGGAATATTTGCATTTATTGGCAGATGTTTATCTAGATTATTATCAATCTTATCCTGCCATTAATACGATGATGAAAGCGGCAACCTTATATCCAACTCGAATTCCTACCCTTTTGAAGTTGTCCGAATTTCAACTGATTTTAAAACAATATGATAAGTCAATCAATACCATTAATGAAGTCTTAAGATTAGAACAATTAAATGCTGAAGCATATTTTATGTTGGGCTTAAATTTTAAAGAACAAGGGGATATTGACCGAGCAATGGGGAGCTTTCAAACGGCAGTAGAAAACAATCCTGATTTAGTGGATGCTTGGATTAATTTAGGACAATTGCATGCGGAAAAAGGAAGTAAACTCGCTAAGTTTTATTTTGAAAATGCGGTTAAAGTAGCTCCAGATAATATTACTGCATTACACGCTAAGGCAGAGTTTTTACATTTTTCTGATGACCGACAAGGTGCGATTGAAACGTATCGACAAATCAATGCGATTGATCCCGATTATTCAGAATCTTTCTTTAATACAGGCATTATTTATTTAGAAATGGATTCTTTAGCTGAAGCAAAGAAACATTTTAATATGGCAGTCGAAACATCACCAACTTATATTATTGCTTATTATTATCGAGGATTAGTTTTGGAAATGGAAGGTAATATTGCTGGTGCTAAAAAAGATTATCAGACTACTTTAAATTTTAATCCAGCATTTGAACGAGCCCAAGAGGCTTTGGAACGATTGAAATAAGCTAAATTGTAGTATCAACATGTCTTAGTAATATTATTTTTTGAAAAAATATAGCAAGATGAAATCCAAATTATTCCTCTTATCAATCTTTCTTTTTATTTTTAACTCAGTAGTTTTTGCTCAAATAAAAGGTAAATCTTTAGATGATTTAGCCCATAAATATGCAACGGAATCTTTTGATCGCCTCTACGAATTATTATCCATTCCGAATGATGCCCACTACTCTAAAGACATCGAACGAAATATCAAATGGTGCGAAAAAGAGTTCCAACAAAGAGGTTTCTCTACTAACCGTTTGACGACTGAAACTGTTCCTTTATTATTAGCGGAACGCAAAAAAGAAGGAGCAGATAAAACAGTTTTAATTTACTTGCAAATTGATGGACAGCCCGTTGATAAAACGAAGTGGTTTCAAGAAAGCCCTTGGAAACCTGCTTTAAAACAAAAAGATGCGAATGGAGCATGGCAAGAAATTGACTGGCAAAATATTCATACCAATTATGACCCAGAATTAAGAGTCTTTGCCCGTTCTACGGCTGATTCTAAAGGGGCAGCCAATGGCTTTCTGGCAGCATTAGATGCAACTAAAGGTATTGCTCAACCTAATTTTAACATCAAGGTGATTATGGATTTTGAAGAAGAATTAGGTTCGCCAGAATTGCCAAAAGCAGTCGATAAATATAGCGAAGAATTAGCGGCAGATATGTTGATTATCTTTGATGGCCCAAGACATATTTCTAACCAACCAACCTTAACCTTTGGCGCAAGAGGTATTTCCGAAATTACCTTAACTGTATTCGGCCCAAGAACTCCTCAGCATAGTGGACATTATGGTAATTATGCCCCGAATCCTGCTGTTCGATTAGCTCAACTCATTGCTTCTATGAAAGATGTAGATGGAAAAGTAACCATTCCTGGATTCTATGATGGTATCGAATTAGACGAAGCGACTAAGGCAATTTTGGCTAAAGTGCCAGATGACGAAAAAGTTATTCAAAAAAGTATCGGAATTGCTGCACCAGATAAGGTAGGAAATAATTATCAAGAAGCCATTCAATATCCATCTTTGAATGTGCGAGGTATGCGGTCAGGTTGGGTTGGCATTCGTTCTAGAACCATCGTACCTGCTACGGCGACTGCAGAAATTGATGTACGTCTAGTGATGGAAAGTGACCCTGAATGGTTATTAGGTTTGGTTCGTAGTCATATTCAAGCGCAAGGCTATTATGTGGTTGATAAAGAACCAACAGAAGAAGAACGTATGAAATATAATCGAATCACTTTTATGCGAGCTGTAACTTCCTATCGAGCTTATCGAACAGCTTTTGACTCAACAGTTGGCATTTGGCTGGATAAAGCATTGACGAGGGCTTTTGGGAAAACGCCGATTAAAATTAGAAATAGTGGAGGGTCTATTCCAATTGCTCCCTTTGTGACCACTTTAGGTATTCCTGCAGTTACTGTCCCAATTGTCAATCGAGATAATAATCAGCATAGTCCGAATGAGAATTTACGATTGGGTAATTATGTAGATGGTGTGAAGACTTATATTGCAGTTTTGACGGAGCGGTTGTAGTATAACTTAGATAAGGGGCTATCTATTTTTGTCAAATTTATTTATATTTGTATAAAACTGTAATGTATGATTTCTGCAAAATATAAAGAAAAAACTTATACTTTTGATGAATACCTAGCAATAGAAGAGAATGCTGAATTCAAAAGTGAATATGAAAAAGGTAAAATTTATGCGATGGCTGGTGGGACACTAGATCATAGTACCATTTCTCAAAATGCAGGGAATGCTATTGCAAATGAATTAAGAAAAAAAACGAAAAGATGTCGAGTGAATAATAGTGAAATAAAAATTAGAATTGAAGATTATGATAAGGGTGTTTATCCAGATGTATCTGTCATTTGCAAAGACCCTGCTTTTTATAATAATAGAAAAGATGTTATTACCAACCCATTGCTGGTAGTAGAGGTACTTTCTAAGTCAACAAAAGATTACGATAAAGGTAGCAAATTTACTCAGTATCGTTCTCTTGCTTCTTTTCGAGAATATTTATTGGTTGATCAATATGAAACAAAGGTAGAATCCTGGTATAAAGTAGAGGAAAATATTTGGCGTATTTCCAATGCAAGAGGCTTAGATGCCGTTATTCCACTCTATTCTTTGGATATAGAAATTCAATTACAAGATATTTATTATCTGATTGAAGGGCTTGTGGATTAAGTTTATATGGTTTGTGATTGGCTATAATCGCCTAATTTTAATATTCCTAAATCGAATATCATTTCCCCAACCTTGTAAACCAATATGACCTTTAGTAGAAGTCGCAAAGTATTCCTGATTAAAATTACTATTTTCCATTAATGTTTTCCATTCTGGAGAATCCCAATTGTATTCGATACATAATTTTCCATTCAGCCAATGCTCCACATGTCCTTTTTCAATTTTAATTTTTACTTGATACCATTTCCCGTTGCTAATACCAGGATTAATAACGCCATCGTACAAATTAAAAGCATCGCCCGTTAAATGTTTGTGCATAAAATCCGCACCTTGGGTATTGAGGTAAGTTTGATTATCTACTAGTTGATATTCTGGCGCACTTTGATAAATGGGTTGTCCGTCAATTTCTTTTACAAAATAAAAAATGCCACTATTAGCTGCTTCGGTCAGATTAAACTCTAGCATTAACTCGAAATCATCGTATTGCTCTTTTGTAATCAAATTATCTTTTCCTCGTCCTACAATTTCGCCATCTATTGCTTGCCAAGTTGTAGGTAATGCTCCATTTAGATTATAGCCTTTCCATTTATCCAAAGACCGCCCATCAAATAATAATTGCCAGCCATCTTTAATCTCCTTTTCCGTAATGCTATTGATTTCAATAGATTTTTTTTTATTCTTTTTGGTAACTGTTTTTTCTGGTTGATTTTGGCAAGCGAATAATAAAATGAAGCTAATAGCTACTAAAAAGAGTGATTTAAATTGCATTATTCTTAGTTTTTTAATGAGAATGGTTGGTTTGTTTAGATTGAAAAAACAGGGTACTTAGTGTCAAAAATACCCAAAGTTATTTAATAATTGATGTTTTTCTATTTTTAGAAATTAAAATTTTGGAAACAAGTCAATAATCCGTATCATTGACGGAATTTAATTTATGCAATCTATTTTCAAAACGAATAATCTAATTTAAGATGACGAACGAAAAAAAATTATTTTATGGTAGTTGTTTTGCCTTGATTACAACTGCGCTTTCTTTTAGTTTGAGAGCGGGTGTACTACCTCAAATACAAGGTGAACTCGGATTAACAGGAGAACAATTGGGTTTTATTAATCAGATGTGGTTTTTAGGGTTTCCAATTGCTATGGTGATTGGTGGATTGGTGTACCATACTGTAGGCGGAAAAAGAATTATGCAATTTGCTTTTTTAGCTCACATGCTTGGTATTATCTTGACCATTTATTCAGGTAGCTATACGGTATTGCTTATTTCTACCTTACTAATTGGCTTAGGAAACGGTTGTACCGAAGCGGCTTGTAATCCAATGATTGCAGATACTTATGAAGGAAATATGATGAGTAAGATGATGAATCGTTTTCACATGTGGTTTCCTGGCGGTATCGTAATAGGTAGTTTGTTATCTAAATTTATGACGGATGGTGGAGTTGGTTATCAAATGCAATTAGCAATGATGGTTATTCCGACTTTGGTTTATGCTTACTTATTTATGACTTCAGATTGGCCAAAAGCAAAAGTGGCGGAAGCGGCGTCTATTAGCAGTAATTTTAAAGCAATGCTATCTCCTTTATTTTTATTTATAGCAGCGTGTATGGCATTGACGGCTATTTCAGAATTTGGACCACAACAATGGTCTAGTTTGATATTGGCTAAAAGTGGTGCGCAACCAATGTTGATATTAGCCTTAGTGACTGGTGTAATGGCAGTTGCGAGATATTTTGGTGGAGACATGGTGCATCAATTTAATACAACAGGTGTCCTATTAGGCTCGGCTATTTTAGCAGCAATTGGTGTTTATTTATTGAGTACTCAAACAGGCACTATGGCTTATGTTGCTGCTTTTGTATTTGCTTTAGGGGTAGCTTACTTTTGGCCAAATATGATTGGCTTTGTAGCAGATTATATTCCAGAAAGTGGAGCTTTGGGAATGTCCATAGTGGGTGCAGTAGGAATGTTTTCTACTTCTATTTTTCAACCTATTATTGGTGGATGGATTGATAGAGATAAAGCAACAACGGCAGCGACAGGTTTAACTGGAGATGAATTGGAATTAGTTGCTGGGCAAGCGACTTTAGGAACCATGGTTACTTTTCCTGCTATATTAATTGTGGCATTTACGATTCTTTATTTTTGGATGAAAAATCGAATGCCAGCTAGTACTTAAGCAATTTTGAAAAAATAATTTTTAGTAATAAAAGCCTCTTGTGTAAGTTTAGGTATTTCCTAACTGGATTCGCAAGAGGCTTTTTTATTGGTCTTTCTTTGAGTATTAAATGATGACTTATCTCCAGCAAATTTTTATGAAATTACTGCTGATAGTAGATTCTGCTACCTTAAAGTAAAAAAGCACCATCTTTGTTTTAGAAAATAGAAGAAACGTCTACTCTTTGAGTAGAATAGGTCTATTATTTACAAAATAAAACAATCATTTTTACATCAGTATCGCCTAGACTATTTTATCTTTGAGTTCCATTCAAAATGAATGCTTTAAATTGATACAAAAAATAAATAGTGTTGCTGTCAAAATTTAGCGACACTTTTCTAAATTATAAAACTACACCAATGCCATCAGAGTCTTTTAAAGTTGTCGGCGGAAAAAAACTAAAAGGTAGCATCACGCCTCAAGGTGCTAAAAACGAAACCCTCCAAATTTTATGTGCGGTCTTATTAACGGATAAAAAAGTGACCATCACAAATGTTCCTGATATTATTGATGTGCGTCGCTTGATTGCTTTGCTGAAAGGATTAGGCGTGAAAGTGAAAAAGACGGCTGGAGATACGTATATCTTTCAAGCAAAAAATGTGGATTTAGATTTCTTTGAATCGCCTGAATTTCAAAAAGACGCTAAAAAAATTAGAGGGTCTGTCATGCTGATTGGTCCTTTATTGGCTCGATTCGGTAGAGCATTTTTACCTAAACCAGGCGGGGATAAAATTGGTCGTAGACGATTGGATACCCACTTTATTGGTTTCCAAAAGTTAGGGGCAATTTTTAATTACGATGATAAAAAAAGCTGTTATCATATAGAAGGGTCTAAATTAAAAGGTACTTTTATTTTAATGGATGAAATTTCCGTAACGGGTACAGCTAATGTTGTTTTAGCTGCCGTTTTAGCCAAAGGAAAAACACAAATTTACAATGCCGCCTGCGAACCTTATTTACAGCAATTATGCAAAATGCTGAATCGAATGGGGGCAAAAATATCTGGCATTGGGTCTAATCTACTGACCATTGAAGGAGTCAAATCTTTAAAAGGTACGAAACATCGGATTTTACCCGATATGATTGAAATTGGTAGTTTTATTGGTCTGGCAGCGATGACTGGGTCCGAAATTACAATTAAAGATGCAGCTATTAAAGAGTTAGGAAATATTTTATCTGTCTTTCGACGAATGGGCATTCAAATGGATATTCAAGGAGATGATATTTATATTCCACCACAAATGCACTACGAAATTCAGACTTTTATTGATGGGTCCATTATGACAATTTACGATTCTCCTTGGCCAGGTTTTACCCCTGACTTAATGAGTATCATTTTAGTCATGGCAACCCAAGCTAGAGGTAGTGTATTGATTCACCAAAAGATGTTTGAAAGTCGCTTGTTTTTTGTGGATAAATTAATTGATATGGGCGCTCAAATTATTCTTTGTGACCCACATAGAGCGACCGTTATCGGTTTAGATAGACGCTATGCCTTAAAAGCAATCGAAATGACGTCGCCAGATATTCGAGCGGGTGTTTCCTTGTTAATTGCGGCAATGTCTGCCAATGGAACAAGTACCATTCATAATATCCAACAAATTGATAGAGGCTATCAGAATATTGATAAACGATTGAATGCACTAGGCGCAGATATTCAGCGAGTGGTTATTGCTTAAAAACGGGTAGCACAGGCTTCAGCCTGTCCTGTTCAAAGACCTTCAGGTCGTTGCTGTTTAATTCCATTATTTCAGCTAAAGAAATCAAAGTCTAAAGACCTTGGAACGGAACAGACTAAAGTCTGTGCTACCGATTTTAAACATACTCACCCAAATTGAGTTTTTATTGAAAAGAAATATTTTCAGTTGTCAGTTGTCGGTTATCAGTTTGACCGTCTCAGTTGACAACTGACAACCGACAACTGACTATGGCTACTACAGCAAAAAAAAAATCTTCAAAAAAAAAGAATACCCCTTACAAAGGCGCACCTGAGCAACAATTTATTGAAGTTATTAGCTCAAGAGTTCACAATCTAAAAGATGTAACCGTTAAGATTCCACGTAATAAATTAGTGGTGATTACTGGAATTAGTGGTAGTGGAAAATCTTCTCTTGCCTTTGATACCATTTATGCAGAAGGACAGCGTCGGTATATGGAGACTTTTTCTGCCTATGCTCGCCAGTTTATTGGAGAAATGGAACGACCTGATGTGGAGAAAATATTAGGTTTAAGTCCTGTCATTTCTATCGAACAAAAGACAGTTGGTAGAAGTCCTCGGTCTACAGTAGGAACGATTACCGAAGTCTATGATTTTCTACGTTTACTATATGCTCGGATTGGAGAAGCTCATTCGTACAAGACGGGAAAGAAGATGGTCAAATATACAGAAGAGCAAATTTTAGAACATATTTATACCCATTTTAATGGAAAAAGAGTATCTATCTTAGCGCCAGTTGTTAGAGGTAGAAAAGGACATTACCGAGAATTATTTGACCATACTAAAAAACAAGGGTATGAGAAAGTAAGGGTAGATGGAGAAATTTTAGAGTTGACGCCTCGAATGCAGGTAGACCGTTATAAAGTGCATGATATTGAAGTGGTAGTAGACCGTTTAAAAGTCATTGAAGAACGTCGAGAACGCTTAGTAGAATCGCTGAAAACAGGGATGCGATTAGGCAATGGATTAATAATGATAATGGATGCGAAAACCGATGAAATTTATCCATATAGCCGTCATTTAATGGATGCCGAATCAGGTATTTCTTATGAAGAACCGTCTCCAAATACTTTCTCTTTTAATTCTCCGTATGGTTATTGCCCAAATTGTAAAGGCTTAGGAAAAGTAGATAAAGTAGATTTGGAAAAGGTCATGCCTGACAAAACTAAATCTATCGAAGAACAAGGGATTGTCCCATTTGGGGAGGTGCGAGATACCATGAATTTTAAGCAATTAAAAGCAATTGCTAAAAAATATAAATTCACTTTTAAAACGGCGATTAAAGATATTCCAGAAGTAGCATTGAATACTATTTTATATGGTGGTGATGATAATGTAAAAGTTGACATTCGATACGGTAAAAAAGATTATAGTTATGATTTAGCTTTTGATGGTTTGGTCAAAATGCTGACTCGTTGGTATGCAGATACTTCTTCTGAAAAAATTAGACGTTGGGCGGAAGAATTTATGATAGTAGATAGTTGCCCAGCATGTGACGGGCAGCGACTTAAAAAAGAATCCCTTCATTTTAAAATAAAAGATAAGAATATTTCGGATGTTTCCGAAATGGATTTAGTCCCGTTAAGTGAATGGTTGGAAGGTATTGAAAATGATTTATCTGAAAGAGATGCGATTATCGCTAAAGATATTCTGAAAGAATTGCGTTTACGATTAGGGTTTTTATTGCACGTTGGTTTAACATATTTGTCCTTGAATCGCCCAGCTCGAACACTTTCTGGGGGAGAAGCACAACGAATTCGATTAGCCACTCAGATTGGTTCTCAATTAACGGGTGTTACCTATATTTTACATGAACCGAGTATTGGATTACATCAAAGAGACAATCAAAAATTAATCGAGGCTTTACGAGAATTAGCAGAAATTGGTAACTCAGTCTTAGTAGTTGAACATGATAAAGATATTATGTTGGCATCTGATTATTTGATTGATTTAGGGCCAGGTGCAGGGAAGTTTGGTGGAGAATTAGTAGGAGAGGGGATTCCAAAAGATTTTATTAAGAATAAAACGATTACGGCTGAATATTTAAATAATGTGCGGCAAATAGCTATTCCTGAAAAACGCCGAAAGGGGAGTGGAGAGAAAATAGAATTGAAAGGCGCAACAGGAAATAACTTAAAGAATGTCAATTTAACAATTCCATTAGGTACGTTTTGTTGTATTACGGGGGTTTCTGGTAGTGGAAAATCTACCTTAATTAATGAAACGCTCTACCCTATTCTACGCCAACATTTTTACAAGAGTAGAAAAAGACCACTTGCCTATAAATCGTTTAAAGGACTAGAACATTTAGATAAAGTCATTGAAATTGACCAATCTCCTATTGGGCGAACACCTCGGTCAAATCCTGCAACATATACAGGTGTTTTTACCGAAATTCGAAAGTTATTTACCAAGCACCCAGAATCCATGATTCGAGGGTATAAAGCAGGACGTTTTTCTTTTAATGTTAAAGGTGGTCGCTGTGAAACTTGCGGTGGAGCAGGAAAGCGTGTGATTGAAATGAATTTTTTGCCTGATGTACAAGTAGAATGCGAAACTTGTTTGGGTAGGCGCTATAATCGAGAAACCTTAGAAGTTTTATATAAAGGCAAATCTATTTCTGATGTTCTAGATATGACGGTGGACGAAGCCGTTATTTTCTTTGAAAATATTCCTAAGATTTATCGCAAAATGAAGACGTTACAAGACGTTGGATTGGGCTATATTTCTCTGGGGCAACAAGCAACTACTTTATCAGGTGGAGAAGCCCAGCGGGTTAAATTATCCGAAGAATTATCTAAAAGAGCCACAGGTAAAACACTGTATATTTTAGATGAACCTACAACTGGATTACATTTTCAGGATATTGAGCATCTATTAACGGTACTTAATAAATTAGTCGATAAAGGAAATACCATTGTAGTCATTGAGCATAATATGGATGTTGTCAAAGTAGCTGACCATATTGTCGATATTGGCCCTGAAGGTGGAAATGGTGGTGGAACGGTGGTCTGCAAAGGTACTCCCGAACAAGTGGCGAAACATAAAGACAGTCATACAGGACGGTTTTTAAAAGAAGAGTTATAAACTGATTAAGTATCTACTATTAAATAATCGTCACTTTTGATTCAGGCTATTTTTTCGCTAGACGAGGCATGAAGAAGTGTCAACTTCTGAACCGCAAAGCGGACGGGATGGCTTGCATAGCCCCGCTACGGAAATATTTTTTAACCTGAGCTAA
>JBGCFJ010000421.1:0-7088 GCA_045106885.1 Saprospiraceae bacterium | reverse complement strand
CCCTTTAGGGGTTTTATGTCGGTAGCATATTTGGGCTATTCTGATTTTACCGTGCCTTTAGGTACGGAATGTTAGACATAATGTACCTAAGTAAAATTTAATTTTCAATTTCAAATTTTCAATTTTAAACCACCTTCGGCGGGAATTTGAAATTGAAGTTGAGATTAACAATTATCGACATTTTAAAATATCGACAATTCGTTGGTTTTAAATTTTGTGTAAGAATTAAGTTTAGAAGACAAACAAATTAAAGAAATAAAGGTAAGTCGTTTTTTTGAGAGCCAGCTATTTACCTCTGAAATAAAAATTTCAATAGAAGATAATTTCTTGATAATAATTAGGAATTATGGCGACCAAAAACCATCAGAATTAGTAGTAAGTTTTGATAAAAAGGAATAAAATTTATACAAAACGTTTACTCCAGAGAAAATTCAAATAACTGTGTTTAGGCAAAAAAATAGCATTGAAAATCAAGGCTTTACTGCCACTGCTGACTACCTACTGCCACTGCTTTACTGCCTTTACTCCAACAACTCACTAGGCAACTGCTTAGAAGTCTTAGCTCCCAAATGCTTAATCTTCTCAGCCCGCCCAATCAAGGTATCTCCAAATTTTTTAGAATCGACCAACTTATTCATCGCATCTCCATAAGCCGCTTGCGTTTGTTGAATTCTGTTCCCAATATTTTTTAAATCATCTACAAAATTGACAAATTTGTCATAGAGTAAACCGCTTTGTCGAGCAATTTCTAGTACATTTTTCTTTTGTTTTTCCTGCTTCCAAATAAAAGCAACCGTTCGCATCGTTGCTAATAGGGTAGAGGTAGTGACCAAAACAATATTGCGCTCTAAGGCCTCCATAAATAAATTGCTGTTTTTTTGTACTGCCACAGAAAAAGCGGCTTCTATTGGAATAAACATCAATAAATAATCAGGGGTGTTGATTTCGTATAATTGGGTATAATTTTTACTGCCTAAATCTTTAATGTGATTGCGGATACTTTCGATGTGAAGTTTTAAAAAGGTTTTTTCTTGCCCTTTCTCTGCCGTGTTGAAATATTGCTCATAAGCTTTCAAAGAGACTTTAGAATCAATAATTAAATGTTTACCATCGGGCATATTAATAATGAAATCAGGTCGTTTTTTATTACCATCTTCATCGGTATAAGTGGATTGGGTAGAAAAATGAATGCCTTTTTCTAAACCAGCTTTTTCCAAAAGGGTTTGTAATTGAAATTCTCCCCAATCACCCTGAATTTTAGAATCTCCTTTTAACGCACTCACCAAATTAGCCGCATCCTCACTTAATTGAATATTCAAATCTTTTAACTGTTCAATTTCCTTTTTCAAAGAAAAACGCTCCTTGGTTTCATCGAGATATTTTTGGTGAATACTTTGTTCAAAATCATTGATTTTATCTTTTAATGGCGATAAAATCTGATTCATTTGTAGCTGATTTTGAGAAGTAAATTTCTGACTTTTTTCCTCTAAAATTTTATTCGCTAAATTTTCAAATTCTATTTTAAACCGTTGTTGTAATTCGTCAACTTCTTCTTTTTGTTGGGTCAGCCGTTCTTCTAAATGCAGAACATTTTGTTCTTTTCCAGCCACTAATTTATTTAAATGAATAATCTCATGGTCTTTTTCATTCAAATCTGCCCGAAAAGTGTCATTTTGAATTTGTAAAGTTTCAAAAACTTCTTTGCTAATATATTTGGCTCGCAATTCTTGTTCAGAGACGTACCCCTTTGCAAAACTTTGCCTAAAAAATAACCAAAGAATCAATCCTAGCAATAGCCAACCGATGACTAATAAAATAATGACTTGGGTTAATTCCATAAGTTTTAAAACGATGAATGATGAATAGAGCGTCAGCTAAAAAATTGATAATTACGTGTGGGACACCTTTGAGGTGTCCGACACGTAATTATCAATGAATGAAGAATTAGAAATAAAATATTACTGATTTAGGGTTCAAAAATAATAGAATTTTAACTATTATGTGTCAAAAAATAAAAAAATAAACAATATTTTTCAAAAACAACTATTTTCGATACTTATCACTCAACCCAATACCCTGCAAAATCATTGGAATAATTTTCTCTAGTCGTTTTTCTTTGGTTGCTATTCTTTTGGCAGAGCTGATATAATCAGAAAATGCTCTTTGATTGGTTAGATTAAAGGCTTCAAAATGGGTAGCCAATAAAGGATTTTTGTCCAATGCCACTTGCAATTCAGGCGGAATTATCAGAGGTTTTTTAGTTTTTGCAACTTTAAGAATATTCCCATCTTTTTGATTCTGTATAGCTTCTTCTACATATAGCAAAACTGCTTCCGCATCAATCGCTTCCATAGCAGTAAATCGCCATTGCCGCATCGCTTTTGTTTTGCCTTCCTGCGCATTTCTTAATACTTTAAGGTCATCTTTAAGCGTACCGCCTTGAAAGAACCAAATACCGAAATACGCTTTAAAGGCACAGAGCGCCACAATATTTTTTCCTTTTAAGGTATAAGTTGGAAATGCCCATTTTACGGTTTCTTGTAAGCCTGTTGATAAAATTAATTCCCTTAGAAATTCTAAGGAAGCTTGCCATTTTTCATTATTGGCGATATATACATCAACATTGGTAGGTTTTTCCATAGTCTATTTTTTTAATCTTAAAATATTTGATACTTTCACCCAAATAAAACGATTTTATTGTTGAATGATTATATTGCTGTATTGTTTTTTAGCGATATATCCATTTTAATCCTAACACAATAAAGGGTTTTCTTATAAAGATGGATAAGCCCAAAAGTGACCAATTTTGAACCACAAAAGGTACAAAGAACACAAAAGATTTTCACAAAAGTTATAAAAATCGCTTTTGTGACCTTTTGATTCTTTTGTAGTTCAAAACAAGTTTTATAAGAAAAACCTTTAACGCAATATAACGAGCTATAATACAATATCAAGCCTCGATTCCAAAAAATTCCTTAACCATAAATCTACAGCATGAGATTTTTATCCTTTTGCCTCGTATTATTCTTAATTGGAAATATTAACGCCCAAACAGCGTCTACCCAAAAATCTACGCCTTTAGCGGTAACTACGCCTGAAAATGTCGGGATGTCTTCAGAAAGATTGGCAAGAATTGACGCCATGTGTGAAAAAGCCATTGCTAATAAAGAAGTACCTGGTATGGTCGCTTTAGTGGCTAGGAAGGGGAAAATAGTCTATCATAAATCCTTTGGTACAGCCGACCATAGTAGTAATCGCTCCTACGAAAATGACGATATATTTAGAATTGCTTCTCAAACTAAAGCGATTACGTCTACGGCGGTGATGATGTTATGGGAGGAAGGTAAGTTTCAATTGGACGACCCCATTTCTAAGTATATTCCTGCTTTTAAAAATCAAGAAGTGCTAGACTCTTTTAATACTGCGGATACGTCTTATACTGGAACGCCTGTCAAAAAAGAAATCACGATTCGTCATTTATTGACACATACTTCTGGTTTGGGATATGGAGTGATTGATGGGGATGAACGCTTTAAAATGTTGTACAAAAAAGCAGGAGTGACTGATTTGTATACCACTAAACCGATTACCATTAAAGAAAGCGTCTTAAAATTAGCGAAATTGCCTTTGCATCACGAACCAGGAACCAAATATGTATATAGCGAAGGATTAGATGTATTAGGCTATTTTATAGAAGTGATGTCAGGGATGCCTTTTGATGAATTTTTAAGAACCAAAATTTTTGACCCTTTAGGCATGCACGATACTTGGTTTTATTTGCCTTTCCAATTACATGACCGTTTAGTGCCTGTTCAATATGCCAAAAAAGGAAAATGGACCAATTTTCCAATCACTTTTTACAACCCTGATTATCCTAAAAAAGGGGCGAAAACTTTTTTCTCTGGTGGCGCTGGCTTATCAAGTACTGCCAAAGATTATGCGACTTTTCTACAAATGTATTTAAATAAAGGAGAACTAAATGGGAAAAGATTATTAAGTCGAACAACCGTAGATGCCATCTTAAGTAACCAAGTGGGCGATTTATGGGGAGATACTAATTTTTACGGATTAGCCTTTGGGATTACAGGGAAAAAAGGAGCAGCCAAAGGTGGTGAAGGGAGTGAAGGTTCTTTCTGGTGGGGTGGTTATTTTAATACCAATTATTTTCCTGACCCTCAAGAAGATATTATTGGTGTTATCATGAAACAAACTCAACAAACTGGGAATGATAATACCACTTGGCGATTTAAATTATTGGTAGGGCAAGCAATAGATGATTAATACTAACTAAAGTAGCTTAGGCTTCCAGCCTGAGTAGTCCTATTGTGCTACTCAGGCTGGAAGCCTAAGCTACTTTTAAGCTATTCCTTTTTGTAAACTTCATAGCCTATCTTTTCTAATTTCTCATACTTCACCGCCACTCCTTCTGCCATTTGTTGTTTGTAAACCACCAATCTATTTTGAATGGTTTTATTGCCAGCCCCTAATATTTGAGCCGCTAAAATCCCCGCATTTTTAGCAGCATTTAAAGCAACAGTTGCTACAGGAACGCCATTTGGCATTTGTAAAATAGACAGTACAGAATCCCAACCATCAATAGAATTAGACGACTTTATTGGTACGCCGATAACAGGCAAGGGAGACAAAGAGGCGACCATTCCTGGTAAATGGGCCGCTCCACCTGCACCTGCAATAATTACTTTCACCCCTTTTTTATGGGCTTTTTTAGCAAAATTGAACATTCTTTCTGGCGTTCGATGCGCCGAAATAATGGTTAAATCAAAATCTAATTCTAGTTCTTTTAAAACGTCTGCGGCTTGGCGCATAATGGGTAAATCTGAATCAGACCCCATAATGATGGCTATTTTTGCTTGGCTCATATTTTGAGTTGCGGGTTACGAGTTGCGAGTTGTATACGATTTTAATTAAACCTTGAGGTATTAATTGAACTTTGATTAACTTATCTCCAAAGTTTATTCGTTTTGAACTCGCAACCCGTAACTCGAATTAGTTAAACTGTTTTTATAATTAAAGTGGATTGTACTTGTCTTGCTTTTTCTTTGGCTTTGGCGATGGTATCAGCAATAATCGTTGCATGCCCCATTTTTCGGAAAGGTTTGGTCATTTTTTTACCGTAAAGATGAATCTTTACGCCTGCTATTGCCATACATTCGGCAAGTCCTTCATAATGCGCGTCTCCTGTGTAGCCTGCTGCGCCTAAAAGATTGACCATCACAGAGGGGCTAGTCATTTTAGTACTTCCAAGTGGCAGGTTTAAAATACCTCTTAAATGTTGCTCATATTGGGAAGTGACAGCACTATCAATGGTGTGATGACCACTATTATGTGGTCTTGGCGCTACTTCATTAACCAAAATATTCCCCTTTTTATCTAAAAATAATTCGACGGCTAATAGACCACAAATATCAAAAGCCTTGATGACTTGTTTAGCTAAATTAGTACAGATTGTGGATTGTGCGGGTGTAATGGAGGATGGACAAATTAAAAATTCTACCAAATTAGCAATTGGATTGAACTCCATTTCCACTGGGTCGAAAGCGGAAATTTCTCCCTTTTCATTTCGAGCGACAACTACGGCTATTTCCTTTTCCATATCTACCAAATCCTCAATCATACAAGCACCAGCCAATAATTTTTCGGTCAGGTCTGCTTCTTTGGTAATTACGGCTACTCCTTTTCCATCATAGCCTGCTGTTCTAGATTTTTGGACAAAAGGAATGCTTAAATCACCTGATTTAATAGCATTTAAAACAGCTTTTTTATCTGCAAATAATTGAAAAGGAGAAGTTGGAATTTTATGCTGCTGATAAAACTGCTTTTGTAAACCTTTATCTTTAATAATGTCTAAAGCGTCAGGATTAGGATGCACCGTTTTTCCTTCAGTTTGCAACTGTCGGAGTGCGTCGGTATTCACATGTTCAATCTCAATGGTTACGACTTCCATTTGTCTACCGAAGCCTAACACATCTTCATAATCTTTAAAACTTCCTTCTTGAAAGCCTTTGCAATAAGGCCCTGCTGGAAACTCAATAGAAGCATCCAAGGCATAAATAGGCAATTCCCAGCAACTTGCTGCTTGGCATAACATTTTGCCTAATTGACCACCTCCTAAAATTCCTAATTTTGGAAAAGACATTTAATTCAGTTGGCAGTTTCCAGTTTCCAGTAGGCAGTTTTCAGTACGACAGTTTTCAGTTAGCAGTTTTCAGTAGGCAGTTTTCAGTACGACAGTTAGCAGTCTCCAGTAAATAGTAGAAAATAGGATTTACTACCTATTGCCTACTGCTCACTGCCTACTGCCCACTGCCTACTGCCTACTGCCCACTGCCTACTGCCCACTCCCACTGCCTACTGCCCACTGCCCACTGCCTACTGTAAACTAATATTAACTAATAAATTCATCTACAGAATACTTACCTGAACCATTCCAAAATAATACTAAGTAAGGAATCAAATAAATAATCGCAGATTCCATTTTTTTGAATGGATCGCCAATATGGATAACAAAAATGGCTACTAACATAGTAATGATTAATGGAATCACCGCCATTCTAGTAAATAAACCAATGACGACCATGATGGCACATAATACCTCGGCAAAAACCGCTAATCCTAAAGATAATTCTGGACCCATGCCGAAAACACTAGCGAATTTTATTTCGCCTCCAGCCATTAGCTTATTAAACTTACCTAAGCCATGGTTGAGGAACATAAGCCCACCAAAAGCGAGTCTTAATAATAATAAAGATAAATCGGTTAATCTACCAGCAGTAGGAAAACCAAATGGGTTAACTAATTTCATAATCGTTATTGTTTTGATGTGATAAATACTATTTATTTTCGCAGGGCAAAGATCAAAAGAACTTCCGAATAGAAAAAGGATTTATTCTATAAAGGTTTCTATTGTCCAACGGTTTACTGCCTACTGTATTACTGCTAACTGCCTACAGCTCCGTTTTCAATGCAGGAAATTGCATATTTAGTCCTTTTAAAGTCTCCACTACTTTATCCGCAATTAAATACTGTCCATACCAACGCTCATCCATCGGAATAATATGCCAAGGAGT
>JBGCFJ010000420.1:0-4064 GCA_045106885.1 Saprospiraceae bacterium | reverse complement strand
GCCTAAAGTTGTAAAAAATAAAAAGAAAAAAAAGTCTAAAAACCTTGTAAAAGTGACCTAAAAATAATCTTTTTGTAGAAAAAAAATGCTGAAACAAATCTGGAATAACTTATATAAGCATAGGGATTCGAATAAAGGAGAAAGCTATAGTGCGACAAGTAAAGCAACAGGCGTACCAGTAAGTACAGTAGCGTATCATGAAAATCGACGAGCGAAGAGAGCTAAAAGTAGTGGGACGATTTATTGGGATACAGGAGAAGGGCAATTATTTCTTAAACGGATGCTAATAAGCTTAATCTACACTTTTGTCATCAAAGGCGGCATAGGAGCAGGACGGGTACGAGAACATTTAACCCACCTGCACTTAGAAGGGGTGGTGGCTATATCAGAAAATAGTATCTATCGGCTGCTAAAAGAAATAATAGCGAATATATTATGGTATAAAGAACTCCAAGAACAAGAACTAAAAACAGAAGCCTCAGAGGAATTAAAAAATCTCAAAGTAGTCTTAGGAGTAGATGAAACGTGGTTAGAACAAATGCTTTTGGTGTGCCAAGATTTGACGACGAATTATATTTTTTTGAAAACTCAAGCGAAAAAAGAGATGTAGCGAGTTGGTGGAAACCGATACAGGAAAAAGTATTGAGTTGGGGAATCCAAGTAACAGGATTGGTAAGTGACAGAGCAAAAGCGTTAGTGAAATTAGGGGAGTCCGCTTATCTTCAAGTAGTATCTATGCCAGATTTATTTCACTACACTCAAGATTTTGGAAAATTGATAGGGCTACAAATCGGAAAACGACGCGCCCAATTACTAAAAGCCTATGAAAAAGCAAAAGAAAGTGAAAAAGTCCCATTAAAAGAGGAATTAGCCGAAATAAATGAGGGGTATGATGAATATCGTCAACAAATGCAGCAAATTAATAAAACGGTACACCCCTTTAATGAACAAGACCAATGGCAAAGCCAACAAGAAGTAGAGAAAAGCTTATTAAAGTGTTTTACGGCTATTGGTCAATTAGGCCCTAAGCTAGGAATAGAAATAAGTGTAGCAAAAGCAGCTAAGATATTTCACCAAATTACACCAATAGCAAAAGGAGTAGCAGCATGGGTGACAATGGCTCAACTACAGGTGGAGCAATGGGTGAGTAATCAACTAATAAGTGAACAAGAAAAGGAATGGTTTGTTACTTGTGCCTTACCTTATACTTATTGGCAAATTCAATTAAGCAAGACCAAAGCAAAATTTAGGAATCAAGATTTACGAGCAGCCTATCAACAGCGGTTGAAAAATGCCAAACAAAGAGCGATAAATAATGAATTAATCACACAAATAGAACCCCATAGGCAGGAAGAATTATTACTAATGGCACATCAATTGGCGATTAGTTTTCAAAGGGCTTCCTCCCAGACAGAGGGTAGGAATGGTTACCTTGCGTTTATCAATCATGCTCACAGAGGTATTCCCGAAGAAAGACTTGAAGCGTTAACCATTATTCATAACTATGATATTCGAAGAAAGGATAATTCCACACCCGCTCAACGATTGTTTGGCAGAGAATTTCCTGATTTATTTGAGTTCCTTTGTCAAAATGTGACAGGGTTTAAAGAACCTAGACAGAGAAATTCTAAGTGTTTGAATATCAATATTTTACAACGTTAGGCGAATACCCTAGCCAAATAAATTTGTCGATTACATTAGATGCTCAAAGCACAAGTTTACGGACAGACTCTAATTAAAAGTTCAAATTATTTGGGGGAGGGTAATTATTGAAAATTCCTAATCTTTAAGGGTAATCCCAAAATCTATAAAACCAAAATTAAGCAAAATCGAACACTATTAATAAAGATATTAGGTTACTTTTTTTTTCCGCATATACAATCGCCGTACTGCAGTAGGTGTAAAATACTTATCTCGTGCTGTCCGAAAACCATCAATATTCAGCTGGTCAGCAATTTCCTGATATTTCCTACCGGAGTCCCGCATAGATACTATATAATTACTAGCTCGCTTATTATTGCGGTTTTCCCTAGCTTTTTCTTTGATAGCTTGCGTTCCTTTCTTACGTGCTTTATCTGTTAAGTTTTCAGGAGTACCTAATTTAAAGCCTTGTTCTTTTTTTGCGGCTAAAGCTTGTTTTGTACGGGAAGAAATTAATTCTCGCTCATGTTGGGCCAAAGTGGCAAAAATACCAATCGTTAGCGTATTCGCATCCGGAATATCGCAACAAACGAAATCTACTTTTTCATCTCGCAGTTTAAATATAAAAGCAACGTTCCGACTGAGTCTATCTAACTTTGGAATCAATAAAGTATTTCCTTTTTGCTTGCAGTAGTCAATCGCATTTTGCAATTGAATCCGATTGTCTTTTTTACCGCTTTCAACTTCTACAAATTCGTTATCGAGCTTTTCTAAGTCGTTTGATATGTAACTTAGGACGATATTTCGTTGTGCATGCAGTCCAAGGCCGCTTTTTCCTTGTTTTTCGGTAGAAACCCTATAATATGGCGTATATTTCTTATTTTCTTGCATTTTTTACTGTTTTTTTGCCCTAAAATTATGAAAATTTTGTAATTTTATCAAATCAAAAATGCACGTTCTTGATTTGATAAAAACAAAATAAACCACTTTTTACCTTAAAAACAAGCAATTTACGTAAAACTTCATGAGCTTAGGTCATGAAGTAAAATGAATTGTTAAAATATATATGTGTTAGCAACACAGAATATTCCTGCTTTTAATTAAAAATAAATTTGGAACTAACTCTGAATTTTTAATTAAAATTTGCTTCAGCGGATTTTATTTTTTTTTGAAGAAAAGAGAGCTTCTCTCGCCTACCCTACTTAACAGTATAAAGACATGTGCTGATTCGCACAAGCTAAAATTCTTGTTTTAACAATTAACCGTTATCGAATGTCTTAATACTTTTAATTTCCAACAGCATTCAAAGCTCGTCGAACTGAAGTTCTACTAATCCCCAATTCCCTTGGAATCTGTGATTTATTATATCCATCCTTTGCCATCTGAATTATCCTATTTGCTTTAAGAGCAGTCGTTTTTGGTCTACCATGCTGTATCACATTTCGGCAGGTTATTTTTTGTTTGTTCTCTTAAAAAAAATAGATAAAGCTAAAGTGTTAGGTGTGACAGAATTTTAAGTAATCACTAGTGTTTAGTCAAGATTAAAATGTCGCTTGGATAAGTCGCTCGTAACCGCCAAATTCATTTGGCTGGTTCAGACATTAAGTAGAATCAGCCAAATGAATTTGGCGATTACAAATCACCCGTCATTTTAAACATGACATACTACTAAGACACATTTATGTCTTGGCATTATTAATGATTAAACTTAATTAGAGTCTGTCCGTAAACTTGTGCTTTGAGCGTCTAACGTAATCACCAAATTTATTGGGCTTATTAACCGTAAAAGGTAGATGAGTTGGTGACGGAGCGATGCTCCTTATTGAAAAAAGAGGTATTTACCCAATTCCTACAGACGGTATCGAAGCGATGCTCCTTGATTATTCGAAAAAGAGCATCGCTCTGGTGCTGTCTGTAGCAGTAATAACCCAAAATGTGCTATAAGGAGCATCGCTCCGACACTACTTGAATATTGTATCATTCTTCTTTTACGGTTAATAATTGGGCTAATTCAAAATATTGACTGTCAGTAATTTATGAACCTACCAAATAAATTTGATGGTTACGAGCGGAACAAAATCGACTTTACGGACAGACTCTAATTAGGCTCTTACACAAATTTTAAAACCAACAAATTGTCGATATTTTAAAATGTCGATAATTGTTAATCTCAACTTCAACTTCAATCTCAAATTCCCGCCGAAGGTGGTTTAAAATTGAAAATTTGAAATTGAAAATTGAAAATTAAATTTTACTTAGATTTCTATTACTCAATATTCAAGTTTTTTGTACTTGCATATATCAAAAATTGGTAGTGCTATAAATGTAAGGCTGCAATATTTTATAAACCCAATGTTTCTTATGGGGTTTACTTAGACATAGCCTTACAAATGTAACACTACCCAAAAATTTTACAGACACAA
>JBGCFJ010000042.1:0-8470 GCA_045106885.1 Saprospiraceae bacterium | reverse complement strand
GGGAACAAATAATGGCCAACTGTTGTAAAGACGAAGGACAATTTCCTAGCCCCTACGTTGAGTAAATGATTTTTAAAACCTGAATTAGTCGTCGATATGCATACAAAAAAAGAGCTTCCAGAATGATAAATTCTGGAAGCTCTAAATATTTAAAAAAGAAGTCTATGATTATTTAGCTAATTTCTCTTTTCGTTTTTTCAATTGCCGTTCCAATTTAACGGTGGTTGCTGCTACTGCCTTTTCAAAAGTATCTGCACCTTCTTTCGCAAACGCATCTTTTCCAGGCAAATGCATATTGATTTCTACCACTTTTCCATCAGGCGAATTTTTATCTTCCAATTTTAAATAAACATCTGCTTTAATGATTCGGTCAAAATAAGTGGTCAATTTTTGGACTCTCTTTTCAATTAATTCTTTTAGCGATGAATTTACTTCAAAAGGGGCATGAATGTGAATTTGCATATATTCTGTTATTTTTAGTTGAAATAATCGGTTGAATTGTTATTACCAGTAAGATACATTTTTATACTAAAAGTCCAATTTATTCTCTAGTTTAATTTTTTAAAATAATCAACTGAAAATAATTTGATAACAAAATAATAGGTAAACAGATAAAAAATCAATAATATAAAAAATGGGAAGTCAATATTTAAATCCGTTGGGGTTTAAAGAAATATATCCCCAACTGATTTAATATCCCAACGGATAATTATCAGTTTTTAATCTGACGCCCTGAAGTTGGGCAGTCTTCTGGAAATAATTGCATTAAATATACTTTGCAAAAGAAATATTAACCATATTGAGCGATTAAATAGAGTTTCCCCATTCAAGAATAAAGAAATGCTAACAGCTTGTATCATTGTAACCATTACTGTTTTAGCTGTATTATGGCTAAATCAACAAGATTCCAGTTGGATAAAAACGATACTAAATTGGTTTTCAGCCATCCTTTTCGCCTATGTCATTCCCGCATTGGTGACACATGCTACAGGATGGGATTTATCTAAAGTCTATTTGCATAGCATCAGCAAAGATTGGATAATTCCACTAGCCATTTTAGCGGTTATGAGTGCTTTATCTTTTCGGCAGTTAAAAATGATTGGTTTTCGACCTATTTTTCTATTTGTGATGGGGTCTTTGGTAATTTCTATTCTGCCTGTATTATTGGTCTTATTATTTGGTGTCTTTTCCGAAGAAAGTAATACTTTATTTATAGAAGGGGAATATTGGAAAGGCTTAGCGCCAATTGTAGGGAGTTGGATTGGCGGTAGTACGAGTCAACTGGTCTTAAAAGAATTATCAGATTGCTCAGAATCTTTATTCTTATCAATTTTGGTTTTGGATAATATTTTTGTGAATATCTGGACGATTTTAATGTTCCAATTTATTAAACGGACGGATAATATGAATGCCTATTTTAACATCAAAGATAAAGTCCCTGATTTTGTGCCGAATACTGTAGATTTTGGCAAAAAAACACAATTTTCTCTTTGGCTGACAGCTGGTACTATCGTATTGGTAGCCGTATTAAGTTATTTATTAATCCCTTCCTTTTTATATAAAATCATTGCATTATCTTTCGTTGGACTCTTTTTAGGTAATTTTAGCCCGATATGGAATCATAGCCTAGTACTCAAAATAGGCGGAATACTAATTATTTGTATTATGGCAATTTTGGGCTTGAAACTTGATTTTTCTGGCTTATCCTTGCCGTTTATTTTTATCGGTTTAGTGCTCATTTGGTTGATTTTACATTTTGTTTTTATGCTGGGTTTAGCCATTTTAATGAAGTTACACATTGCGTGGGTACCAATCGCTAGTATGGCAAATCTAGGAGGGATTTCAACCGCACCAGCTGTAACCGCAGCGTATAACGAAGAGTGGATGCCCCACGCTATTCTTTTAGCTATATTGAGTATGGTGAGTGGGACAGCTTGGGGGATGTTGACTATATTTTTATTTCAAAGTTTATCGTAGCGTTTACTCATGCTTAATCGTCTGAGCAGGATTCAAACTAGCAATCTTAAAAGTCTGCCAACTAACCGTAATAAATGCCAACAAAGTCACTAAAATCATAGCAACTAAAATCACCCACCAAGGAAAATCAATCCGATAAGCATAGCCATTCAACCAATCAGTCATACTCCAATAAATTAGTGGAATACCAATGATAACCGCAATTAAAATGAGCCAAATAAAATCTTTAAAAAAGAGGAAAATAATATTGGAGGTAGAAGCACCTAATACTTTTATAACGCCAACTTCCTAATTGTAGTATTGATTGGGGTAATAATTTTCCTGAAAAAGGAACTAAAAATTAAACAAAGCAGTTTATTTGCCTTGGATTACTTTCCCTTGCTATGAATTTCTCAAATCAATTTTTATATGCGGCCAATTATTTATTATGTAGCGACTTCTTTGGATGGCTTTATTGCTGGAGAAGGAGATGATATTAGCGGTTTTGCTCAAGGTGGAGCTGGGGTGAATCAATACTTGCAAGATTTGCAAACCTTTGATACGACGATTATGGGGCGTAGGACTTACGAATTTGGCTATCAATATGGTCTAGAACCAGGGCAACCAGCTTATCGACACATGGATCATTATATTTTTTCGAATACATTAAAATTAGAAACAATTCATCGGAAAGTAAAAGTAGGTCCATTGAATTTACAGACTATTTTGGATTTAAAAGCTACTGAAGGAAGTCCAATTTATCTTTGTGGCGGCGGACAATTTGCTGGTTGGTTATTAGAAAACGAGTTGATTGATGTACTTAAAATAAAGCTGAATCCCCTACTTTTAGGGAGCGGTATTCGTTTGTTTGGCGATTCAAAAAAAATATACCAACTAACTTTACAGGATAGACAAAGCTTTGAAGAAGGTTTGCAGATATTGACTTATCAATTGAATTATTAAGTAGCTTAGGCTTCTAGCCTGAGTAGAAAATTTTAATTACTTTTCGGTCTAGAAGCCCAAACTACCTTGAAACTTTACACCATGAATGAAACACCGAAAACTTCTACAAATCCCTACATTTCCCTAATGAAAACGGCATGGAAATATGCCAAAGAAGAACGCAAAAAATACGTTTTCATTTACTTGCGTTTTGCAGCAAGTAACCTTGTCCATGCAATAGAACCCATTATATGGGGATTATTTATCAATCAAGTACAATTACAAGGGGCGGAAATTATTAACTCTGCTTGGTTGTACGTTGGTGCTTATTTATTGATAAAATTGGTGGACTGGTATTTTCATGGCATTGCAAGAGTTCGAGAGATGGATTTGGCGTTTAATATTAGTCAAAATTTTCTAAAGGAATTATACTTCAAAGCCGTTCATTTACCCGTTCAATGGCATCAGGACAATCATAGTGGCGCAACGATTAATAGAATTAGAAAAGCCTATGAAGCCTTGAAGAAATTCTTTGCACATGGGTACGAATATATGCATGCGAGTGCTAAATTTATTTTTTCTTTTGGTGCTATGCTCTACTTTGCGCCCTTAGTAGGAGTAGTTGCCTTAATCTTAGGTGTTGGAATTGTCCTGATTATCTTCCTATTTGACAAGCCTTATATTGCTACGCTCAAGGAAGTAAATGAAAAAGAACACACCCTTTCTTCGACTTTGTTTGATAGCCTGTCCAATATTATTACGGTTATTACCTTGCGATTAGAAAGTCGAATGGAGCAAATTGTGATGCAGCGAGTAAATGATATTTTACCACCGTATAAGCGAAATGTAAGAATTAATGAGTGGAAATGGTTTGTCGTAGATATGCTCGTTGGGGTAATCTATGCCGTTATTTTGATTGGTTTTATCTACCAGAATTATGTTCCCAATGAGACTTTTTTAATTGGTGGTTTGGTCACTTTAATGGCGTATGTACATCAATTTACTAGTGTTTTTCACAATATTGCTTGGATGTACACGGATATAGTGAATTACGATACCGATGTAAAAACGGCAATGAATATTATTGAGGCTTATGATGCTTTGAAAAAGGACGAGACAGTACCTCAGTTACCCAAAAAATGGCAAAAAATTGAAATTAGTCATTTAAATTTCCTGCATCATAAGGACAATACCGAGATAGCAGAACATCAAAAAGCGGGACTATTTGACTTGAACATAGCCATTCAAAAAGGACAAAAAATTGCTTTTATTGGAGAAAGTGGTAGTGGAAAGAGTACCCTGTTGGCCTTGTTGAGAGGCTTATACCCACCCATTAATTTGCAATTATCGGTAGATAAACAAACACCTGTTACCCAGTTAGCTTTAATAGCCGACCATGTGACCCTTTTTCCACAAGAACCAGAGATATTTGAAAATTCTATTGCTTATAATATTACCCTTGGTTTAAAATATGAAAAAGAAGAATTGGAGGAAGTTGTGAAAATTGCGCATTTTTCGGAAGTGATTGAACAACTTCCTAATGGTTATGAATCTAAAATACAAGAAAAAGGGGTGAATTTATCAGGTGGTCAAAAACAGCGTTTGGCATTAGCGAGAGGTATTTTCGCTGCTAAAGATAGTGACCTTATTTTGTTGGATGAGCCAACTAGTAGTGTAGACCCTAAAACAGAGGTTAAGATTTATGAGCAATTATTCCAGGCATTTGCCGAGAAAGCGATTTTATCGACTTTGCATCGTTTGCATTTACTACCTAAATTTGATTATATCTATGTAATGGATAGAGGTCGAATTGTGGACGAAGGGACTTTTGAAAATTTATTTGCGAGGAGTGAAATTTTTCAGGAAATGTGGGCACATCAGGAGCAAATGGTATAAAAGAAAGAAGTGTTATTTTTTCACTTCTTTCTTCATAATGCTGTTGATTAATTTGGTGATTTTTATTTTTTCAGACCTTGTTAAGTTGATTCCGTTAAGAAATTGAGAATTTAGTACCTTTTGTATTTCTTTTTTCTTTTTAGTGGTTAATGCTTTTTTTAAGGCAGTAACTTTGATTAATTTTTCTTCCGTAAGGTACGCAATTTTTTTGCTTGATTCTTTAGGATAAGCACTAATCATTCTTAATACTTGGAATAATCTTTCTTTTCTGATACCAATCTTTTCGCCTTTCTTAATACCAATTTCTTCTCCTTCCATTAAAAGCATCTCTAAGGCATTTTTTGCTTTAGCTTTTGAATCTTTAGATTTTATTTGTTCTACTATTGCGGTCATATTTTCTTTTGAAGGTTCCGTTACACCATAAATGTAGGTGAAAATTGATTTAAATTGATAATCTAGCTGTTCATCAAAAATAACATTAATGTTTTGAATAATCAAGTCAAAATCGTGGCGACTTGCCATTGCGACCAATGCACTACGCAAAAAAGCGGCTTCTATTTTTAGTAATTGGGAAGTTGGTACTTCAACAATATTTTTGAAAAGGAAGCTAAAGCTTGGCAAAAACTGTTTAAATTGCTCGTAATATGGATGGTCTTTGAATAAATCATTGACTGTTTTAGGTTGCCATTTTTGTTGACCATTATAAAATAATAAAGGTAGAATTGGTTCAACTTTTCTACCTTTTTCTTTAACCATTCGGTCTAAAGCTAGAAAAATGTATAGCCCCAATTGGATAGAAATCCATTTAGTCGGGTTTAATTTATTCTCCCAAATAAGCGATAAATAGAGGCTTTTTTCTGAATTTTTGAATGGACAACGATAAATTATATCAGATTCAAACAAATCAAATTCAGGTGTTAAAAAGCTTTCTGGTTGAGGTTCTAATTGGTCAATATCTAATATTTCGACCAATTCTGGATGAAAGTTTTTTAGATAGGCTTGCGCATTCTCTTTTTCTTTCATCACCGTTTTAATCAGTCTATCATCAGGTTGGTGGACTTGCTTTTTCTGGTTTTCTTTGCTCATAGTAGGTTTAATTTGGGCTAAATATAAATAACAATTTTGTTTTATTAAAATTATTTTAAAACTATTATTTTTTAGTTTCCAAAAAAGCAACCAATTTAGCCAAAGCACGAGACCGATGACTTATCCCATGTTTTATCTCAGAAGATAAATTAGCAAAAGTTGCTTCATGCCCCTCTGGTATAAAAACTGGGTCGTAACCAAAACCACCCGTACCCATTTTCTGATGCGCTATAGTTCCTCTAACAATTCCTTCAAAAAGGTGTTCTTCTCCATCCAAAATCAAAGCAATAATCGTTCTAAATTGCGCACCTCTATTAGCATTATCTCCTAAATTTTTTAATAATAAAGCCATATTTGCATCCGCATCCTTTGCTGGTCCTGCATACCGAGCGGTAATCACTCCTGGCGCACCATCCAAGGCATCGACTTCCAAGCCCGTATCTTCAGAAAAGCAGTTTACTTGATAATTCGTTACTAAATAACGAGCTTTTTGTAAGGCACAACCTTCTAAAGTAGGCATAGTTTCAGGTATGTCTTCGGTTGCCCCAATGTCTTTCATGCTGATGACTTCCATGTAATCCTTGAGGATTTGACCCGTTTCTCTGACTTTGTTGGGATTGCCTGTGGCGAATATTAATTTATTTTTCATGATGTTATTTTTTGACGCTGATTGCGCTGATTTTTATGATTCTTCATGTTTGCCTGAATGGTGAACAATTAGTTAAAGATGTTACAAAATAAAACAACTTATCAGACATATAGTATATCAAAACG
This sequence comes from Saprospiraceae bacterium, assembly GCA_045106885.1. Taxonomy (GTDB): domain Bacteria; phylum Bacteroidota; class Bacteroidia; order Chitinophagales; family Saprospiraceae; genus JAFMDF01. Next base: position 1,816 of record JBGCFJ010000042.1, on the reverse strand, counting down.
GTATTAAATTGAATTGCTGAAACTGAATCCTAATTAGAGTCTGTCCGTAAACTTGTGCTTTGCGTGTCTAACGTAATCGCCAAATTTATTTGGCTGATTCAAAATATTGACTGTCCGTAATTTATGAACCTACCAAATAAATTTGGTGGTTACAGGCGGAACAAAATCGACTTTACAGACAGACTCCAATTAAAAAGATTATTGAAAATCCTGATAGATATGATAAGGAGAAGAAGAAAAAAATAGTTGACTCTATGAAAGATTTGGTTAAAGTAGCAGAAGCTAAATTGGCTAAAAAATAAATTTATTCTAAAGTTGTTTTATATGCAATAGTCTCTATCGAATCGGTTTGATAGAGACTATTGTCTTTATAAAAATGAGTATTCCTATAAATGCTGGAAAACATCGAAAAGCTAAAATATCCCCTCCTCCTAGACGGCGGTTTATCCAACGAATTAGAAGCCCAAGGCTATGATTTAAGTCACCAATTATGGTCGGCAAAATTAATTGCCAATAGTTCAGAAGCTATTATTCAAGCCCATTTAACTTACCTAAAAGCAGGCGCACAATGTATTATCACTTCCAGTTATCAAGCTTTTATTCAAGGATTTTTAGATGTTGGGTATAGTAGGATAGAGGCCGAACAATTATTACTAAAAACAGTTACCCTAGCAGAAATCGCCCTTGAAAAATATCAACAAATAACTGGCAATAAAACCAAACCATTAATTGCTGCCAGCATCGGTCCTTATGGCGCTTATTTAGCAGATGGTTCAGAATATCGAGGGAATTATGGGGTAACGGATAGTGCTTTAGCGACTTTTCATCAACAACAATTCCAATTGTTAGAAACAACAAACGCGGATGTTTATGCTTGTGAAACCATCCCCAGTTTTCAAGAAGCGAAAGTTTTAAGCGAATTATTAGAAAAAGTAACCAAACCTGCTTGGGTCAGTTTTTCTTGTAAAGATGAAGCACACATTAATGATGGTACGCCCATTCAGACTGCCGCTGCTTTATTTAAAAACCATCCCAATGTTTTTGCCATCGGCGTTAATTGTACCGCACCCAAATATATATCTGAGTTAATTAAAGCCTTAAAACCAGCTGTAGGCAATAAAAAAATAATCGTTTATCCGAATTCAGGGATGGTTTATAATGCAGTCTCTAAAACTTGGTCTGGCACGGCTGAACCTAGCACCTTTGTAGCAATGGCTAAAGAATGGGTGGATTTAGGGGCGGATATTATTGGAGGGTGTTGTCAGATTGGGCATAGGCATATTCGTGGGGTTTTTGAAGGGTTTTGACAAAAGCATTGATAGAAACTCAGGATTATATTGAAAGGAGGATTTATTTTCTTGTTCATTGAAACCAATTCTACCAATTTCTTTCCCAAATATAAATAATCTAATAATGTTATTTTTAGTCATTTAATATAAAGATTTTGTCTCTTTAGCCTCTCTTTTTGCGTCTAAAATTTCATGATATACCTTATCTAATAAATCAAATTCTTTTAAAATTTTGAATAATGTATCAATGGTAAAATTTTTACCCGATTCTAGGTTTTGAATTGTATTTCTTGATACATCTAACGAACTAGCAACTTCAATCTGTGTTAATTTTCTTCTTTTACGAACAAGCTTGATGAATTGCCCAATTTCTTGCTTTACATCCTTAATTTCTATAGTAAGTACCTACAACCAAATACTCGACACTTTATGATGGGCTCTTTTTCCACTATAAGCATCCCATCCGCAAGCGGTTCACTAAGAAATAAGCACTCCTGTCCGTAAACGGTTCACAAACGGTGTTTGCT
>JBGCFJ010000419.1:0-5649 GCA_045106885.1 Saprospiraceae bacterium | reverse complement strand
TTATAATTGATTGAAATTAATATATAAAGCTGCTTTTGGAACTTAAAATATTGCAAATCAATGACTTACAATCAAGTTTTATTAAAAATAATGAATATATAGTATTGATAATCAATTATTTATGAACTGCGAAACTTAAGTAATTATATAATTGTGAGGTTGTAACTTGGTCGGACTTGTTTACAATCTCACTTTTGGTATTAAAATAGTAATACTACATTTAAAGTCTTGATTGAGTCTTTCTTCAGAAAAAGTAATAAATCCCAATTCCCAAAGAATAAAAGGGCATATTAGATTGTATTCTTCCCTGGTTTAGTAAATCATTATCAAGTATAGTAGTAATTTTTTTTGTTATAACTTCCTTATTTTTCCATAAAAATAATTTGTTATTCATACTTAAATGAAGGCGTTCAAAAATCTTTATATCTAATTTTAATTTCAATTCTAAACCAACAAAAGAGGTTGCCCTTGTTCCTATTACTTCTTGTATCACCTCTAAAGAATTTGTTTGGCAAGTTTCTATAAGTTTTCTTGTTGATGTTCCTATTAAATTATCACCTCCTTGTTCTCTGGTGGGTAAAGAAGCAATATTAAGCCCACCTCCAATAAATAATGATAGTATTTTATCTTCTTCTAACAAATTGTAATAGTAATTTATCCCTAAATAATCATAGTCTCTAATGGATGCTCTTGTTGAATAGAAAAATATATTGTCTTGAGTAATGCTTGTAGTAAATACCTGTTTATGTTGGAGTTTTCCAAAACTCAATTCAAATAGATGTCTTTTTCTACGCCAGCCAAGATTGAAATAAAAAGTTCCTGTTATATTCTCTCCCAATTCGCTATCTACTAATACTCCTGAATCATCTGATAATATTCTTGTATTATTCAATACTCCTCCAATTTCTGCTCCTATATAAAATTGATTCTGACAATTTATAAATTCACACATACTAAAAGAGAATATACAGGCTATAAGAAATTTCAACTTATTTTTCATCGTCTACCTAAATTTATCTATTTCAAAAAATTATCGTAACTATCTCTTCTCAATAGTCCGTGCAGTTTTTTGAAAATCAATGATATTATCAATTAATCACAAAAAATGTATGGACTATTTATCTTGTATCAATTATTCTTATCTACTAATTATCACAACGATTCCAAAATAATGTATTGGTAGTTACAGTCTGTCCTTCATATGTTCCACTATGATTAGTAAAAGAATTAATAGCATTATTTCGATGTCGAAGTAATCTTATCGCTCGACCACTACTAGGATTAGTAGGGGTAACAGGTAAAGTTGTTCCAGTTCTTGGTATAGTAAAATCATCACTATTTATCCCAAACGCTATGGAATAATCAAATATTTTTTCTGCCTTTTTACAAAAAACACATGATTTAGCATCTTGTGCCAAAGCATCTATAGCTGTGGCTTGAACACCATTGCATTGATTAAAACCACTTGGTACAAGATTTGCGTTAACAAAACTCAAGTTCCATCGTAATATTAATCGTCTTGCATTTGTTTTAACCCACCAAGCTCCTTTTTTTTGCATTTTTGTTTTAGTACCGACTGATTGATAAATAAACCAACTAGTGTCCCATGTTTTACTTTTAATTCGCCTTTTACTGTTAAAATTTTCTGTACCTGTTTCACTTCTTCTAGAATTAGCTACTTCACTATTAAATTCATTTCTTGAATTGTGATTGGTTTTAAATGCTAATAGGCTTCCTTTGTAATTTAATCCTTTGCGGTATATTAATTTCTCCAGATTTAAGCTTTTGCTTAAATTCATTTATGATATTTTTATCTTCTAAAGATAAAAATGCAAAACAATAATCATTACCTAATCGGTAATAAATTTCTCCTATTAAGATTTCCCTCTCTTTATTCAGTACAGAGGCCAAGTAAGGGTCGGCTATTTCATTTTCTTCGTTGTAATTAAAAGCTTCTAGTTCGGATTCATCTATTAATTCTGCTTCATCATAAAAATTTCTATGAGAATAAAATGAACTTAATTCAGGTAAACCATCTAGTTCTTCTGGTTCAAATTGATGTAAATAGTCCATGAATCCAGAAAATTCTTCATTTGAATCAAAACTGAAAATAGGTTTTGAATTTTCTACTACATCTTCTTTCTGACAAGCAACCATTAAAAGTAGAGACAAAAATAGCCCCATACCAAACTTTAACGAGTTCTTAACACTCATTTTAATTAATTTTGTAATTAATAAATATTTACTCAGGGCTTTTGCTGTAACTGTCCAAGGCGACAGCATTAGCCCTTTTTGGACTTCCTCAAAGTATATGGGAAGCCAGTTTCATTGAGGTGCGCAACTTCAATAAATGCTTTTATGGTCGGGTGATTATAGTCTTTTTTGGTAATTGAAAAATGCAGAAAAGTACTAATTAATCATATTACAAATTTAACATACTTTTTAAGATTTAGATTGCACAAATTCGCACCCATTCGTACAAATTTGCACAATCCTATCATTTTTTAGCCAATTCCCTCTTGTAAAGGTTGACCAAATTGTTCATAAATAAGTACTTGTTCTTTTGGAGTGATGAGTTGTCTAGATAATTTAATGCCAGCTTTTTTTAGCCAACTGCTGAAAGTGTTTCGATGGATACCATATTCATTGGCGATTTGCTGTTTAGTTTTGGCTTTTTGCATAACGAGTGCGTTTAGTAATTATAAAATAATACCTGCCTTATTCGTTTTAATAAGACAAGTGGTTTAAAATTTACACTCTCTTTTTGTAGATAATTTTGTAGATAATTTTGTAGAGAGCATATTTTAATATGCAATATACATTAATGACAGAATTATGCAGAAATTACAATTAGTTTTAACAAGAAATGTTTATTCCTACGACAAAAATAGCTCTATTAAGCAATTTTACAACTTCCCCGCAACCACAATAGTTTCCTTCGTCCGTTCCACTCGCCCATCTAAACTAAAATACGCTATCCAAAGTACATAAATACCAATCGGGGCTTTTTGTCCGTCTGAAGTTACGCCTTCCCATTTAAAACTTCCCTCAGTAGCCAATAATTCATTCTGTGCTATTTTATCAACGAGTCGTCCATTGGCATCATAAATATGGATAGTCGCTGTATAACCTGCCTGTGGGGTAGCATAATTAATTTGTAAAACATCTTCAAAACCATCGCCATCAGGAGAAATTCTGGTATTGGGTAAAGAGAAAATAGTAGCGCCCGAAGTATTGGAAGTTGTAAACTGAGAATTTTGATACGTTGGGGTGGCATAACCTGCTGTAGCAGCGGCAGAATGCCAATTTCCTGCATCTTGGGTAGCAAAATTGGGATTGATTCTTTCTAAAGAGACGCCATTTTTATCATTTAATAAAGGTGTATGCCAATCTTCGGAATAATTTAATTCATCTAGAAAAATGGTTTCCAAACCATTGTTGATGTATAACTGAATTTGACCTTCCTTATCTCCAAAAGTGGGTAAATCTTGGTTGAAAATAGCAGTAGGATTTTGGACAGCATAGCGATTCTGAATATCGCTAGGGTTTTCGGTTAGGACAATAAAATCATTTGGGAAAACTAGTTTTTCGATATTAATAGCTTTTATCTGTGGATTTTCCAAAGCTTGATTGGCTAAAATTAAACCATTCAAATCAATGATTTTTTCAGAACGATTAAAGCATTCTATAAAATCATCTCCGCCTGTTTGTGCATTAAATAAAATCTCATTGATAATTAAATCTTGACGAGTGGGCAAAACAGGTAAACCAATTGGGTAGCTTTGAGTACCATTAATTGGTGTGCCAATACAATCTTCAAAAGTATTTGTGATAGTAATCGTTTCAATTTGATTCGCAATTAAAGGCGTACTCAATGCTAATATAATGGTATTAAAATCATTTTCAATCGACGTGGCATTAATAATTTTGTGATTGCTAATGGAATAATTGGTCGTTTCCACTAAGCTTTCGAGTGCTACTGATTTATCAAACGATAACTTAATTTGAGTATCACTTAATGGATAAGCATTTATTAAATTTAAATGTGTTTGTTCTGTTATTTCAAACACACTATTGGGAGTACTTGGTGTACCCCCTAAAAAGCCAGTCGCTCCTCTCCAGTTAGCTGCTCCTAAACAAGGATTATTCGCATTTATTCTTTCTAGTGCATATCCTCCGTTTGCGGTAGTTGAATTGCCATACCAATCTTGAGTATAGGAAACAACATCAATTGTTTCTCCAAATTCATTTTTTAAGACCAATGTTTCTTCGCCACCTAAAGTAGGGAAGTTAGGTAAGCCTAAAAAATCACCAAATTTAACTAAATCAGTCGCACTAGTTTTACCTATCGTTAAATACGAATTAGGGCGCAGCTGATAAGCGGGAAAAGTTGCCCTGCTATTGCTACCATCCGTAAAAACAAATCCCTCTAGATTAATCGTTTTATTACTTCGATTATATAATTCCACGTATTCCTCTGCTGGTAAACCTAAAGTTCCGCCTCCGTCTAGCGTGGCGTCCTCCATAATTTCATTGATAATAATATCATATTGTTCGGCTATTTCTATTTTAGTATATAAAAAAGTAGTGTCAAAATTCATTAATACATTTCCATTATTATCAGCAAGGTTGTTAATAGTAAGGGTATAATCTTCGTTGTTAGTCAATGAATTATTTAAGCCGATATCTATTTGATTAGGTGGTAAAAGGGTCGAAGTGAGTGGGATTCCAATCGCTTTATCAATAAAAAAATTATCTTTAATTATTGCAGTATTTTCTGCTATTGCTTCATCAAAAACTAAAATAAAATTATCTGCTGACAGGACGTTTATAGCAACTAATGAAGGAGGGGTAGTGTCCGCTACTAATTTTTTTATTGCTACGTCATCAAATAAAAAATGTGTTAACCTAGTAGCTGTATATTTACAATAAAAACCAAAGAAATAAGTGCCTAGTTGATTATGCCTTGCATCGTTGACCGTTAAATCTATTTGTACATTATTCCCTCCTCTGTAATCTGCTAAAAATTGCCAAGCCCCTGTTGCCATTCGCACAACTCGAACTTTTACAGTAGGCGACATAGCAACTGCTCCTAAACTTGCTTTACCCAATAGGACTTTTGTACCATTATCTTGTCGATAAAATTGCAAAGCATCATTCGTTCCACTTTCGCCAATTTCTAAAAAATAACCAGAACTATTTAATAAATCGGAATTATCGGCTTGTAGATAAATTCGAGTACTATTGCTAGTTGATGGGTTAAAATCCAGTTGAACAAAGAAATTCCATTCCATTTCTGCCTCAAGAACAGTAGCTACACTAATACTAGACATTCCAGCTGTTGCAGCGTTTAATTGAAGCTGTCCATTTGCATTAATAATAAAATCATCCAGATTACCTTCCCAAGTTGGCGAATCCGTTAAGTTACCATCAGAGAAATTATCTGCAACTTGAGCATTTAAGGGAACTAAAAAGAAAAAGAGGATGTATAGAATAGTTAGTTTCTTCATTACTTTGGTAATTAGGGATAAGGGATGAGGAAAATAATAACCTACCAGCCTGACGGATTCTTTTTTCTTTTAGCTGCGTTAAAATTATTCAACGTAGCAACGGCTATGCTAAATAATTTTGCCTTGCTAAAAGAAAAAA
>JBGCFJ010000418.1:0-5034 GCA_045106885.1 Saprospiraceae bacterium | reverse complement strand
CTGCCACTGCTGACTGTCTATTGTCCGTGATGCCCATTATCCTGTAAATCCAGAATAATCCTGTCAAGCGAATTTTCGGACTTTCAGATGCACCTCATACCCATTTTCACTAAAAATAGTCAATTTTCCTTGTATTTCTTCGGTACGCATCTTTAGATTGGATAGACCTTGTCCACTTTTGGTGAGGGTGTTTTTTGGTTTGGCTGCTCCATTATCTTTAATCGTTAAATGGAAAAGGTTTTCTTCATTTTGAATAGAAATTAATGCTTTAGAAGCATTGGAATGTTTGGCAATATTATTAATAGATTCTTTGAAGATAAGGTATAGATTTTGTCGTAATTTTAAACCCAGTTTCTTCTGTACATTAAATTTTCCAACTTCAAATTGGTAATCAATGCCTAGTGGTTGTAATATTTCGGCAGCATGTTCTTGCATGCGTAATAATAAGTCTTCAAATTTATCTTTTCTAGCATCCACTGACCAAATTACATCTCCCATTTTAGACATTGCCGAACGACTCGTTGTACCTATTTTATCTAATTTCGCTTTATGTTTTTCATCCTCAATAGACATTTGCATCAAATCTGTTTGCATCGCAATGCCTGCCAAAAGACCGCTTACTTCATCGTGTAAATCGCTTGATAATTTGGTACGTAATCGTTCTACTTTTAATTGTTGAGCGGCATGGTATTGTGCGATACTCCAAGCAATTAACCCAAAGGCTAACACTAATAAGCATTGAAACCAAGTCTGTTTATAGAAGACTTCTTGAATGGTAATGGGTATGTTTATTTGATTTTGAGCAGGATTCCCTTTAGCATCTACCGCCTTAATTTTTAATTGATAATCTCCAGCAGGCAATTTACTATACCTCACTTTGGGATTAGTACCTAAAAAATTCCAATCTTGTTCATAGTTTTCTAACCAAGCACTATATCTCGCTGCTCCTTCTCCATAATTGGGCATGGAAAAATGACACTCAAAAAAACCGTAATTCGGCTCTATTATTAAAGATTCCATTTTATTTAAGCCACTTATAAGCACTTGTTGGCTATCGGAATCAATAAAATTTTTAGTAAATTTAGTGGTGACTAATTGTTTAGGTGCTTTTTCTGCTAATAAGATTTCTGCATCAAAGGCATTCACACCATTCATGCTTCCAAAATAAAAGGTTTGTTCGGCGTCTTTATAAAAAGCCATCCGGTTAAATTCAAAATGAGACAATCCATCTCTTTCATAAAAATTTTGAAAACTTTTATCTTTTTTATTAAAATAGGAAAGTCCGTCAAAAGTACTCACCCATAAATTAGCCTCTTTATCTACTAAAATGCCACAGACACTATTACTTACTAAGCCATTAGCAACCGTATAAGCGGCTTCAATCTTTTCCGTTGCTATATCCCAAGCAACAAATCCATGGTTTGTGCCTAACCAAAGTTTATCTCCTTCTTGAGTAATGGCTATAACTTCTTGGTTATCATACAATTTCCCTGAAGCATCAGCCAATAAAATCCTTTTAAAATCTCGATTTTTTAAGTTGACCTTAAACAAGCCTTCCGTCGTGCCTATCCATAAAATATCATTTTGAATCCTCGAGATAGCCCTAGTTCGCCTTTTGTTCAATGGATTTCGATTCTTAGTGCCAAGCCATTCTTTAAATGCTTTGGTTCTAATATTGAAGGTCATTATTTTCGTATCGGTCCCATTATGGTCTGTATGTAGCAAGTACAATAATTCCTTACCATCATAAGTGAAATTCTCAAATTCCCCCTCTATTACTGTTGTCTCCGTTGTTGCTGAGGCAAGATTATAGCGATGTAAATAAGAGATATTCGCACTATTATTTCCTGTACTCCAAATATTTTGTTGTGCTTTATCTAAAAAAATGGATCGTCCTCCCGAATAAGTATCTAAATTAGGGTTAACCCGATATTTTTTAGGTAATTCCTTTATGATGCCTGTCTTTTTATCCAAATGAAATAACTCTCCATTTTCTGCCCCAAAGTATAAATTGCCTTTTCCGTCTCCATCTATTCCTCTAATAATCATTCCCCAAGAACCAGGAGGAACAGTATCCACTGCATAGTTTTGTATAATCGGTCGGTCTTGATTAGCAATTATAAATCCAGATGGCGCGCCAATTAATATTAATTTAAAAAAATCTTCAGCATAAACATCTGTAATATGTCTAGTAGAGTTCAATAAATAATTAAACGAATGAAGTGTATTATCTTTGTCTAAACAGACCATACCCTCCGTTATAGCCGTAGGTAAATGTGGGGCTACTTTAAACAATAAGTTACCTTTCTCATCTTCCCACATTTTGCTATAAGTCTCATTTGGATGTCCTAAATCTATTTTGTTAAAAGATGCTGTTGTTTTATTATACTGGTAGACCCCCTTTTCTTCTTTAATGGCTAACCAAACTCTATTTTGGCTATCCTGCTTAACAAACATCGTTTCATATTCTTCATTGGTTTTATGTTCAAAATCTTCTTTTAAAAACTTTTTTTGTAATTGTCCTACTGAATTGAATAATAAAATACCCTCTTTATTTAAACTAACCCAAAAGTTATTTTCAGTATCAATAAAAAGATTTACGTTTTGGTTTTGTTCTGTAATAGTTCTAGGAATATCAAATAATTCTTTTAACCGAAAATCTGCTAAAAGTTGATATAGTATTAGTCGTTTGTCCACGGAAAACACCAAATAGGTAGCTTCCTTTTCTTTTGTAAAAGCAGCTTCTAATGCCCCTGGGAACATCCCTTCTTTTGGGCTATTCGCCTGAAAAGTATTTAAATCAAATACAATTAAGGATAGTTTTTCATGTCCATGAACGACGACTAATTCTTCCTGGTCATTTTCTACTTTACTTAATTCAAATGACTGATTCTCAATAGCTAATGAATAATCATAAATATTAAAGTTTTCAAATATATATCCATCAAAACGAGATAGTCCTTTATTAGTCGCCATCCAAATTAACCCTGATTGGTCTTTGGTTATATCTAAAACCAGTCGACCAGGTAAACCTTCTCGAACTGAATAGTTTTTGACGATAAATGGGTTCGTTTGTCCAATAAGTTGAAACCCTAAAAACAACATAATCATTATTGGAAGAAATAATTCAGACCACCTTTTCAAACCTTTCTAAGTTTTTTATTCTTTTAAAAAAAAGCATCGTAATTTCTAGATTTTTTAGCTTGTATATTGTTAATATGCTGAAACTGGTTGAGGCTTGTTAGCGCATTAAAAATTTACATTACCACGCTCAAATAGGTATTTTTGTTTAGGGGGGTGAAGATACTAAAATTAATATATAAAAGAATCTTTTAGTCCAAAACCGAACACCCACTGTCCATATTCGGACATAAAAATGCCTCTACAAGTACAAATCAATCTCCCAACTAATTAATAATCAACACTTTATAATTTTGGCATTTTGATTGAACTTAATTCACCAAAAGGAAATTCATCCGACTGTAATTTATTATAAAAAAATTATGTTCAAAAATAATTTTAAAATCATTCTCAGAACATTATCCTTTTACTGGAAGATTTATGCGCCAAAAGCCTCTCAAATTATCCAGTAATGGGAAATTACTGGATAATAGGGCTACAGTAAACGCCAAAATGGGAATTGCTGCAAAATATACGAAAACCAAGATATGGCACTTTCAGTCTGTCATTTATAAAGCTAAAATTTTTGCTTCTAAATCCAGCAAATCTAACTCATAAATTTGATAAAACTCCTCTACATAGGGTAGATTATTAAACCATTAACAATATGGTGCTATTTTTTCCTTTCCCTTCTCAAAGTAACTTTTTCTCAATTAACAACACTTAAGAGAACAATTCCATTATTGAGAAAAAATTGATTATAATAAAATTTGAACGTTTATTTCTACCTCGTTCCTTAACAAATTTCATCAAAGCCCAACAAAGCAATAATGACCACTTTTTACAAAAATGCCTCTCTAGTTTTTTTTCTATGCTTCTCCGTTTATGGGTTCGCCCAAACAACCATTACAGGAAAAGTGGTAGATAAAAATGATGGTACACCGCTCCCCTACGTTTATTTAAAAATAGATAAAATTGCCTTAGGAACGGTGACCGAAGGGGATGGTAAATTCCGAATAAACATTCCTAAGAAATACGATACTTATACCATCACTTTTAGTTATGTGGGCTACGAGGATTTACAATTATCCGTAACCGATTTCAAAACAAAAAATGGAGGTCATTTCGCTATGGCATCTGCCACCAATTTACTGACGGAGGTAGTCGTAAAGCCTAAAAAAATGCTGCGTGCTAAGGCTTTATTAAGAAAGGTTATCAAAAAAATACCGCAAAATTATGCCAGTTTTCCAATCATGATTACAGGTTATTATCGGGAAACGATGAAAGAAAATGGGGTGTATATCAAGTATACAGATGCGGCTTGTCATTACTATTCTTTGCCTTATCGCAATGAAAAATACAAACGGAAAGACTATCAAAGTGTGTATGATTTTTTGAACAGCAATGGCACGTTTAGCATAGATTTTTCTAACACTTTACACCGAGTACATTTTCACCATCAAACTTTAAAAGGAGAGCAAGCCAATATTGTCAAGGCTCGCTCTAGCAGCAATTTGAGTAAACGAAGATTTTATGCCAATATCGAAGGCGGCCCTTTGAGTTTATTTGCCAGAAATCGAGTCAAGTATCAACAAAGTTTTTTAGGTAAAAAAAGAAATGGAGATTTTGACTATACCATTTCGGAAGCCCAAGATAAAGACGGAAGTTGGTTGTATGTGCTGGATTTTAATACCAAAACTACCCGCGAATTTTTAGAATCCATTGCTACCCCTTCTAATAATCGCCAATGGCGAGTCGCCAACAAACATAAATTACTAAGGCAAAGTGGCAGAAATAATCAACCATTTATACCGCCTTTTTCCCTTCTAAGAAACTCAAAAAATGCGTCCATAATCCATTATGCAAGCATTTTTTGAATTCCTTAGAAGAAAAATTGACTGGTCTAACTGGCTA
>JBGCFJ010000417.1:0-15996 GCA_045106885.1 Saprospiraceae bacterium | reverse complement strand
GTAGCACAAGATTCATCTTGTCCCGTTACAAGGTCTTTAGACCTTGGTTTTGCTAAGAAAATTAACGCACCAACCTAATTGAAATTGAATAAATAACCGCAAATTATACGGATTGCGATTTACGATTTAGATTAAGATTGCGATTTGGGACAATCATAAATCATAATCTGTTAAGGGAAAACGAAAAAAATAACCTACGTAAATTCGTGGGGTTGGATAATTCGTGGGGGAAATTAGTAACGAAATTCCCCCACGAATTATCCAGCCCCACGAATTATTTTTTTAAAAGATATAGTATTGTTGCGTAGGTTATTTTTTGCCAAATCCCCTAACTAAATACCTTGCTACAAAAAATACAACTATTGAGATTAAGAATAAGCTTAGTAATAACGAGATTGACCAGTTGAAATGTTGAAATTTTATAGGCGCCATGTTTCCGTAAGCCACATAACCAGACCAAAAAAATGGATGTGCAGCATTTCTATATTTTTCAATAAATTGCCGCTTTGCGTTCCATAAAGCCTCGTCTTTTGTCTGCCCCGCTTTTAAGTTATCATAAAACAAAGGCATGAAATTAGCGGTAGAATTATCACTTACTCTCCAAAGTGTTGTCACCATGCTCTTTGCTCCCGCATAAGAAAATCCCTTTCCTATTCCTACAATTCCTTCTCCTTTTTTGATTTCGCCAAGACCTGTTTCGCAAGCACTTAAGACGACTAAATCTGCTGGTATTTTTAAATTAAATAAATCTTTTACGTATAAAAATTGGTTATCAGTAGTCTCGGTTGGTTCAGCAAAAGCTAGGTAAGAATAATCGCCTTGCTCATCATTTGATTTACCGTGGGTAGCTAGATGTAATACTTGTCCTTGTTGTAAGTATTCTATAAATGCTTTTCTAGTAGCTGAAATTCCTGTAATGATTTTTCCACCAATACTATTTTTGATATTAACCACCTCTTCTTGGTTGTATTTCAGTGGATTTAGCCCCTGTCGAAAATCTGTGATAGCAGCAATTCCATCAATACTTTTCCCCGTTTCTTGAAATAAAGGTGCTATTCCAACAAAATTCTCCTCAAAATCTGTAGTATTATTACTACCTAATTCCTTAAGCCATTTAGCAGAATGGGCATAACTAATAAAATAATCTTCTAATAAATAATGAGCTGCTAATTTATTACCATTTTGAGGCAATTTTTTAATGAGCGCATCAAAGGGCAAATACCCTAAATTATCATCTGGAATAATAATGACCTTTGAGCTCAATTCTTTCTCTAAGGGTTTTATTAAATCTTCATATAACTCAAACCCCAGTTGATTGCTTACCGATATTAGAGAATCATTCCTCAAATTAGAAAATGAACGGTAACTATAAATACTACTTCTGAAATGGTTAATCTTATCGGCTAATTCTTTTTTGTTTTGGCGTAGACTATAGGCTTTAAAAGTATCTTGATTAATCAAATAAACATAAAGTACTGTATCCGTTAGCGTGTATTCAAGAAGCGTTTGGTTTTCAGCTACTAAATTTTTTTGAATATCTTCAACTGTACTTGTACTAGATTTAAATTTTAATTGTTGGTAGCGAGGATAGTCTCTTTCTATTTTGTTTATCAAATCTTCATATTCCTGTTTTAAATCAAAAATATCATTATTCAATTGGCTAATTAATTGATTATTTTTTTCTAATTGTTCACTTTCTTCATATCTCATTGTTTCTAAATAGGTAATATTGGATTTTAGGCGATTTTCTTTTTCCTTCATTAAAGGAGGAATCCCAGCAGTAGAAAAAGCTTTATTCGTATTTATGGTTTCGAATAAGATTAGGTTTTTACTTTGTTCCGCAATAGAAAATGCTTCTGAAAGATAAGTCGTATTTTGAGTTAGTTGAAATAAATGATGTTTTACTGCTATTGATTTTTGAAAGACTTCATAATAATTAGTGGTCAAATTTTCTTTTGCACTTTGTTCTTGATACTTTGACAATAAGTAATTAATTAAATCAATATTTCTGGCTAATAATCTATCTGCTTTGTGTATTAATGCTACATTCGTTTCCTTTTTTCCTTGACTAAATGAATTTTCTGCCATCCAATAATTAAGATAAACTCTATTATTTAGTGGTTGTAATCCTGCTTTCTCTTTACTTAGTTTTCCTTTAATTGCGTTTTTTGCTTCAGAAAAGTACGTGGTTGACTTTTTAAAGGCCTCTAAATTCAGATAACAAATAGCCTTTGCCATATTCGTATAAAACAGGAAGTAGGATTGAAAACTTCCAACAGCTTCTGCTTTTTCAATATAAAGAAGCGCCTTATTATAGTCCTTAGCTTCTAAAACTAAATGGTCTATAATCGACACATAGCATAACATAATATCATATTCGTAACTATTGTCATCTGATACTAATCCATTTAAAGCAATTTGAAAATGATTCCATGCCTTTTTGTGATTATTTTCACTAGATTCTTTTTGCCCTTTTCTCCTATGTATTTCGTATTCGAAGAAATTATCTTTAGGGTTAACTAGTTTAGCTGTTTCAAACTTAGAAAATGCTTGTTCATACTGCGCTAAAAAATGGTAAGCATCGCCAATATAATAATGAAGCATCGCTTCTTGTTTTTGACTGCCTACATCCCATCTTTTTGTAAAATCAAGTGCTTTCTCGTAATAAGTGATGGCTTTATGATGATTTGCTATAGTTCTATAAAATTTACCAATGGAAAGATGGTGGGAAATAATTTCTGCTTTATTAGCGATGGTATCTTTATTTAATATCTCTAATTTATTTTGTAGGTATTTTATCCCTAAATCATAATTACCTATAGCCCTATGGTTAATACTTAATTCTTCATAGAATTTTAATAAAGAGGGATGTACTGGATGATAGCTCTCTTTTAAAATCGTCACTCCCTTTTTAAAAAAATTATTCGCATTGATTAATAAATTTCTTTCTTGGGCATTGAGTCCTAGAAAATAATATATGTCAGCTAATTTTGTTTCTTTTGGGTTATTCTTTTTGGTAATTGCTAACGCTTTTTGGTAATAGCTTAGTGCATCATCATAGTTTTCTAATTCACTTAAACTATGCCCCTTTATTATATAAGCATTCATTAAAAAAAAGGAGGTCCTATTTTCTTTTTCTCCAATAGCGATTGATTTGTCTAGAAAATTTATCGCTTTAGTTGGTGCGTCTTTGTTGTAAAAAACGACACCCTTTAAATAATTTAGTTTAGCCGTATATATTTCATTGCCTTTTTCATTAGTTTTTTCAATGCGAGCAATTACTTTTTCTAATGCTTTGTTTTTTTTAGCATCAATATATGTTTGTGCGATAGCAAATTCTTGATCAAATGATACCTGACCCAAGATACTTATCGAAGCATAAGTAAGGAAAAAAATAAAAAAAGCCCCCTTTTTTATAAATACACTCATTTTCATAGTCAACAAAAAATTAATTTAATTTTGACAGGATTGCTAATGTAGTCAATTAGTAGAGAATAGAGCGTCAGCTAAAAAACTGATAAATGGTTAGTCGAACGTGTCGGACACCTCCAAAGGTGTCCGACACGTGATGATCAATTTTCAAGCTGACTATCTAAAAGGTAAAATAAATACATGTTGCCAGGTTGAGTCAATAAATTAAAACTATCATTTAGGCAAATGAAAAGAAAGCCAATTTACATAATAATCTCCCCAAGTCAAAAGATTTAAAAGCTAAAACTATTTGAAAGCACTTTAAAAACTTACCTTTGAGTAATTTCTTTTATACCAAAAAAATATTATACAATGCGAATTCCAAAATGGTTAAAATGGTTATTGGGTATTATTGCCGTCATAGCTTTAGGACTCTTTATTTTTATAAAAGTCGCCAGTGAGCCAATACCTGAGGGAACGATTGGCGCAGAAGCAGATGCACTTGCCAATAAAGTATTGGCAGCTATTGATAAACCCGCTTGGGATACGACGGGAGTTATACAGTGGTCTTTTCCTAGAGGGCATGATTTTTTATGGGATAGAACTCGAAATCTAGTAAAAGTAAATTGGGATGGAAATGAAGTATTGTTAAATCCTGATGAAATTAGCGGAAAAGCATGGACAAATGGAACTGAAGTTACAGGAGATGCAGGAGGTAAATTAGTAAAGGCAGCATGGGGACTTTTTTGTAATGATTCTTTTTGGTTGAATGCACCTGCCAAAGTTTTTGACCCCGGTACAGAAAGAAGGGTTATTACTTTGGAAGATGGCAGTAAAGCACTATTGGTAACATACATTTCTGGGGGTACTACTCCAGGAGATTCTTACTTATGGATATTAGATGACAAAGGATTGCCTACTAGTTATAAAATGTGGACCTCTATCATTCCAATTGGTGGAATTGCCGCTACTTGGGAAAATTGGACGACCTTACCAACAGGAGCAAAAATTGCGACCAACCACGTTGCGAGTTTTGGCGAGATTCCAATTACAAATGTAAAAGGTGCTAAAGATATGGCTAGTTTCGGTCTTTCAAATGACCCATTTCAGCCAATTTTATAAAAGTAGTAGATAGGAATTCATTTTTAAGAAACATTCCAATACGAAAATAAGTAAGTAGTTGAGTTTAAGTAGTTTCCAGATTATATCGAGTTGATTTTTTTGAATAGCAAAGCAAAAAAATTCAACATAGCCTAGTTACGTTGAAAATTTTTACTGCCGCTATTCGGAAAAAGCAGCCGATAGAAGCGGAAAATATTTAGACTCAACTACTTGTATCAGCCGACAAGTTAACTATAAATTAAGAGGGGGAAGGAACTATTTATTGATAAAAGTAACTAGTGGTTAGTCAAGATAAAATTGACGGGTAATTTTGGCGACTTTTGAATCTGCCCATCGTTAAAAATATTCGCCATAGCTACGGCTATGTCTGCGTTTTTTGCCTTGGTCAGCTCCAAAATTCATCCAAACTTACACACGTCATTTCAACATTGACTAACCACTAGTCTTTTTACCCTTTTTAATTTCATCTAGCACTCCCGTTTTCATGAGACAACTCAGTCAATTATTATTATTTGTTTGCTGCTTCAGCTCTTTCAGCTTATTGGCGCAAAATGAGCAAGGCACTTTGTCAGGTAGTTTTCAAGCAAATGCCAATATTTTTCTTAGAGATTCTGCTATTGGCGCAACCAATACGCCACAATATGACCATCAGTTATATGGTGCAGATGCTTGGCTCAATTTAAATTATAATTATAGTGGTTTTGATTTGGGCTTACGATTTGACCTTTTTAATAATTCCAATTTATTAAATCCACAAGGTTCTTATACTGCAGAAGGGATTGGCCGATGGTATATCAAAAAGAAAATTGATAAACTCAGTTTAGCTGGAGGCTATTTATACGACCAAATTGGTAGTGGTATTATTTTTAGGGCTTATGAAGAACGCCCTTTGCTAATTGATAATGCCCTTCTTGGAATTCGTTTAGGTTATGACTTAGGAGAAAATTGGCAAATCAAGGCGTTAACAGGCCGTCAAAAACAACAATTTGATATTTATGACCCCGTTATCAAAGCTTTTAGTATTGATGGATTTATTGCCGAAGAACAAAGTAACTGGTCTTTGACGCCTGGTTTTGGGGTCGTTAATCGAACTTACGACGATGAAACCATGCAACGAATTGTAAGCACCGTCTCCACTTTTTCTGTTACAGATAGTATCGCTCCTAGTTTTAATACGTATGCCCTGACTTTGTATAATACTTTGACTGTTGGTAGGGTAAGTTGGTACGCCGAAGCTGCATGGAAAACTGAGGATGTATTTTTTAATCCATTTGCCACGAAAACTAATCGAGATGGTAGTACTTCTCTCGGTCAATTAGTCAACGATAAAGGGGCTGTTTACTATTCTTCTTTAAGTATCGCAGGCGATGGGTTTGGGGTTACTTTAGAAGGAAAACGTACCGAAAATTTCACCTTTAGAACGAATCCATTTGTCTCCTTAAATCGAGGGATGATTAATTTCTTGCCACCTATGGCTCGGTTTAATACTTATCGTTTAACCAGTCGATATACTCCCGCTATCCAAGAATTAGGAGAACAAGCTGTAAAAATTGATGTCAAATTTCGGCCTAAAAAGAATATTGGAGTTGAGCTCACTTTTTCTAACATCGCTGACTTAGATGGTAATTTATTATATCGAGAAGGCTATTCGGAGATTCAAATCAAAAAAAGGAAAAAATTCATTCTAACGGCAGGTTTACAATTCCAACAATATAACCAAGAAATTTTTGAGACAAAACCTAATGTCCCAATTGTTAAAACTTTTATTCCTTTTGTGGATTATTTATATAAAATTGACCGTAAAAAGAGTATTCGATTTGAATTACAATATATGAAGACTGACCAAGATTTTGGTAGTTGGGTATTTGGATTAGCCGAATATGCGATTGCTCCAAAATGGACGTTTACGATATCTGACATGTATAATATTGACCCTAAAAAGACAGATAAAATACATTATCCAAGACTTGACCTTTTTTATACGATTAAATCTAATCGTTTTTCTCTAAGCTATGTTAAGCAAGTAGAAGGAGTCGTTTGTTCTGGCGGTATTTGTCGATTAGAACCTGCTTTTAGTGGTTTTAGATTTACAGCAAGTTCGACTTTTTAAAGCAGTCATTAAAATAGACTCTTTGTGTTTTTGCAGCTTTGTTTGCTTAGTGACGACGCAGGAATAAATTGAGCCATATTACTTGTTCTTATTTCCTTCTAAGAACCCTTAAGAAAGCCTTATGTAGCTTGGCTATATGCGGTTTTTTAAGCGCCCTTAGAAGAAAAAATAACTGCGTAATCTGGCACACTTTATTTCTACCTCGTCACTTATAATAAGAGCATGAGATTAAAGATTGATATTAAAAAAACATTAAAATTATCATCTAGCCCCTTAAATCCGTTGCCTTCATTCATCCGTTGGTAAAAAATAGACCAACAGATAAATGAAAGCAACGGATGATTATTAATTTTTATCTGGCTATCTAATATTGACTAAAATACTCCCATAATTTAAAATAGAACCACATGGTTTCCCAAAATATAAAATATCTTTCCTTTTGTCTTCTAGCCTATTGCTTAATGGCTTGTACAGAGAATAAACCCATCATTCCTTGCCTAAGTTGTGAAGGGGTAACTACGCCCGTAAATTCAGAAATTGTTGTCAAAAAAGCCTTGATGGAAGAATTTACAGGCGTGCGGTGTGTGAATTGTCCACAAGCAAAACTAGAGATTGATAATTTACAATCCGAAGCCCTTTTTGGAGAGGATTTTATTGCAATTTCCTACCATGCAGGGTTTTTCTCTCGACCTTATAATGATAGTAAAAGTGATTATAGAACCGATGATGGAGATGCTATTTTGGAGTTTTTAGACCAACCAATAGGCTTTCCTTCTGGTGTCATTAATCGAAAACAATTTTCTGGAGAAGATGATTTACAAATAGAAGCTTTTGCCACTTGGGGTGGTTTTGTTGGACAGGAATTAGAAACTGCTGCAATATTAGCCTTAGATTTAGAAACAACTTATAATGCTTCCAATAGAATTTTAAATGTTTCTGTAGGAATCACACCACTCGAAAATATTTCGGATGCCTTAAATCTGAGTATTCTAATTACAGAAAATGATATAATAGATGTGCAACTAACACCAGATGGTATCATCGACGATTATGCCCAATCACATCTTTTTAGAGGAATGATAACGAATACTTTTGGTAATCCAATTAACGAAGCTTTAATAGCGAATCAAGCCATTTCTAGTATTTTTTCTTTTACTTTACCGGATGAATGGGTCGCTGAAAATTGTAAAATTATCGCTTTTGTACATCATGCCGAACAAGGTAAAGAAGTGCTACAAGCCGAAGAAGTCGATTTAATTAAATAATAACAGTTGCCAGTTATCAGTTACCAGTTGCTAGTTCCGTACTGACAAGAGGGAACTGGCCACTGGCAACTGGCAACGGATATTCCAATGCCCGTTTACTTGCTTGCCAAAGACGATATTGCTTTTCCACCTGCTGATCTTGCCAACGAAGATGGCATTCTAGCTTTAGGAGGTGATTTATCTGTACCTAGATTAATAGAGGCTTATCAAAATCGAATTTTTCCTTGGTTTAATGACCATGACCCATTTATTTGGTGGTCGCCAGATCCACGTTTTGTCCTATATCCTAAATACTTGAAAGTCGCTAAAAGTATGCGGTCTTATTTTAATCAAAAAAAATTTCAAGTAACCGTTGACCAACAATTTGAAACGGTGATGCGCAATTGCCAACAAGCCAAACGGGAAGGTCAGGGTGGTGGCACCTGGATAACCGAAAGCATGATTGAAGGTTATGTGGATTTACATCATGCTGGATATGCGCATTCTGTGGAAGTCTGGAAAGGAGAAGCATTAGTAGGAGGCTTATATGGGGTCGCTTTAGGAAAAGTATTTTTTGGCGAATCTATGTTTTCCAAGGCAAGTAATGCTTCCAAATTTGGTTTTATCTCTTTGGTTAGAGCATTGATTAAATTAGATTTTGACTTAATTGATTGTCAACAAAAAACACAATATTTAGGTAGTTTGGGCGCTAAAGAAATTCCTAGAAAAGATTTTTTACAACATCTCGAATTGAATAAGCAAAAACCAAATTATAGAGGGGATTGGGGCGATTTGCTTAATTTTTAGAATTTAGTAAATCTATTTTAGAGACTAAATAACAAGAATTTAGATTTACTAAATCTTGGAGATTTAGCAAATCCTGAGCTTGATACTACTTCCTCTTCCTATCCACGTCTATCAATCGAAAATAGTCCGTCATCGTAATCATAAAATTAGATTTATCCTGATAATTTTCTAAAATAGGAATAAACTGCCCTTCTTTATCCTTAACCGTTATTGTTTGCCTCGCCTTTAAAGCTTCATAAATAGTTGCTGCAAAGTCATATTGATTGCTCTTGTTAAATACATCAATTTCAAAAATAGGGTTGCTCGTGTCTTGTTCAATTTTTATGGTCAACGGGGCAAAGAACTGCCGAAAATCATTTTTTTCTAAAAATAAATAAGCCTCATTAGCTAACCAATTATCTACAATTATCGGATGTATAATCGGTCGATCAACAGCTTGCGCTTTCTTTTTCAATTGATAAATATCAATTTCAGAAGGAGGTTTTCTTGTTTTATAATAAGCAATACTTCTAATATTATTAAAATATAGACGAGCAGGATCGGTCGTTTGATATTTTGGACTACCAGAAAAAGGTGTTGGTGTACTATTTTGTTGGCAGCTAAAACAAAATAGTAGAGATATAAACAAAAAAATATTTTTTTTCATTACATTAGTGTTTTGCTTTATGTTGAAAATAAAATAACCCTCTCTCTCCTAAAGTACTCAAAAAACGATAAGCTATTACCTATAAATAATTTTCATACTAGAGTGGTCTTTTTTCAGTCCAGTTAATACTAACAAAATGCGTGTACTAAAGTTTTTAATGGCTTTGCTGACGACGCTCGGCATCATATTCGTCTTGAATACCTCCATGATTTATGAAGGTAAACCCTTACCTGCCTTTGGTAAATTAATGAACCCTTTCAATGGATTTTGGCAAAATGGAGAAGCGCCTACGCCCATACCTTTAGCAACATTAACAGACTCTTTATTCCAAGAAGTAAAAGTGGTTTACGATGACCGTAGAGTACCACATATTTTTGCCAATACTGCACGAGATGCCCATTGGGTGCAAGGTTATATTACGGCTAAAGACCGTTTGTGGCAAATGGATTTTGTGACCCGTTCCACTTCTGGTAGATTGTCAGAAATATTAGGGGGGAAGTATGTGGAGTACGATAAAAAGAAGCGAAGAAAAGGGATGGTCTTTGCTGCCCAAAACACGATTGAAGGCTGGAAAAAAGATACGACGCATTATGCTTTATTGGAAGCGTATACTGCGGGGGTGAATGCTTATATTAATTCCTTGAAAAGAAAAGATTATCCAGTAGAATTTAAATTATTGGATTACGAACCAGAACAATGGACTACTTTAAAAACAGCTTTATTTTCTAAAGCGATGGGCGAATCTTTAGCAGGTAGGTATAGTGATTTAAAAGCAACGAATACCTTGGCTAAATTTGGTCCAAAAGCTTTTCGATTTTTATATCCTGAATCTTTTCCTGATGACTTGCCTATTGTCCCTAAAGAAATTGCCTACGATTTTGAAGTGATTACGCCCAACGAACAAATTGCGGTACCTCAACTAGAAAATGAACCCGCTGAAACTTTAAGTTATCAGGAACTCCCAATGCCAGATAATAATTTGGGCAGTAATAATTGGGCAGTTGCGAGAGGGAAAACAGCAAATAGCAAACCTATTTTAGCAGGAGACCCACATTTGCAATTGACCTTGCCTTCTATCTGGTATGAAATCCAAATTCATACGCCCGAATCTAATGCTTATGGGGTTTCTTTACCAGGTTTGCCTGGCGTTATTATTGGTTTTAATGAAAGTATTGCTTGGTCGCAAACGAATGTTGGGCAAGACGTAGCTGACTTGTATACCATTACATGGAAGGATTCAACTCGACAGGAATATTTTTTAGATAGTGCGTATGTCTCAGCTAAAAAGGTAGTAGAAAAATATACTATTCGAGACATGAATTTGCCTTTAGGTTATGGGGTAAAAGAAATTATTGATACCGTTAGATATACGCATTGGGGACCAGTTATTTATGAATCTGTTGATTTTTCTGAAAAAGATTTAGCTTTAAGATGGTTAGTACATGATGAACCAGAAGCGAATGAGTTAGCTGTTTTTTCTGATTTGAATAAGGCACAAGATTATACCGAATATGCGGATGCAATAGCAGGTTACACTTCACCTGCTCAAAATTTTGCTTTTGCTTCTAAAACGGGAGCAATAGCTCTAAAAGTACAAGGAAAGTTTCCTTTAAAAACGAAAGGGCAAGGTCGATTTATTCAAGATGGAAGTCATACTGGAAATGCGTGGAAAGGCTTTATTCCAGAAGCACATAATCCCGAAGTATATAATCCACATTGGGGGTATATTTCCTCCGCTAACCAAAAGTCTACCGCTGCTAATTATCCCTATTATTATAACCGAGAAAGTTTTGAAGCTTATAGAGGGAGAATTTTACAAAGAGAATTATTTAAGGCTAATGAGCTTACGGTAGGGGATATGAAAGCTTTGCAGAATAATGGCTACAGTATGAAAGCAGAATTAGCCATGCCGATTTTTCTGTCTAGAATTAAACCAGAAACTTTAAATGATGGAGAAAAGGCAGTTTTAGAATTAATTACCAAATGGGATTATCATTATGACCGAGAGAAACTAGCGCCACTTTATTTTGAATTATGGTTTGAAGAGTTTTATAAAATGACTTGGGATGAAATTAGTGAAGCAGACGAAGCGACCAAATTATTATACCCAACAGAATGGCGAACTTGTTTTATTTTAAGAGATGTCCCAGAAACCAATTATTTTAACATTGTCTCCACCCCTGAAAAAGAAACCGCTTGGGATATTATAGAATTAGCTTTCCGAAAGTCGGTGCAACGAGTATTGGCAGAAATTATTGAACGCCCCGATTTAAATTGGTCGAATTATAGAAACACGACGATAGCGCATCTTGGTCAAATTCCTTCTTTTTCAACTAAGAATGTTTATATGGATGGACATAAAAATACCTTAAACGCCGTCCGTTCTTATGCAGGCCCTTCTTGGCGAATGGTCGTTGAATTAGGAGACACTACCAAAGCATCAGTTGTTTATCCCGGTGGGCAATCAGGGAATCCTGGTAGTTTATATTACGATAATTTTATTGATACTTGGGCAGAAGGAAAATATTACGAGGCGCAATTTGTACATACGCCAGAGGAGATAACAGGCGCAACTATTTTAACCCAAGCATTTAAGCCGATTGATTAAGCATATTTTAAAGTAGCTTAGACCTCTGGTCTGAGTAGTATTATCATTGCTATCTTCTCAGACTAGAAGTCTAAGGTATAATAAAACGACTAAATTCAAAAAATGAAAGATAGATTAGTAACAATTATAAAATTAGCGACTTCCTTTGGCTTAATGTGGGGACTCGGCTACTTAGCACATCAACAATTTCCTTGGTGGATTACTTCCGTAGTAGCAGCAGGCGTTTGTTTTTTTGTTCCCATAAAAAACATACAGAGCTTTGCTATGGGAACATTAGCTTTTAGTATACTTTGGGGCATGCAAGCTTATAACTTAAGTGCAATGAATATGGATTTACTAGCGACTAAAATGGGAGAATTGCTTGGTGGTTTTAAGCCTATAGAGTTAGTTTATGCAACTTCTTTGATGGGTGGATTTTTAGGCGGATTTGGTGCAATGACAGGTAGCTCTTTGCGACAAATATTTTTTCCGATGGGTAAAAAAGAGAAAGCTATCGTTCAAAATAGTACTATGGCTAAAGAGATAGTTTCTTAAATAAAAAATCAGATGAACAGATAACCGAAAGTAGTATTAACAGTCGTCAGGAGACGACGAGATGCCTATTTCCAGTCTGGAGACTGAAAATATCGGTTCGGCTGGTATTCGATAATCGCATAAAAAATAAAGCCTCCTACGACAATCGTAGAAGGCTTATTTTTTCACATTATTTTTTGTCAAAATTGTAATCCTACAATTTATCTTACATAATCAATTCTTTCTCCGTCTCCAAAATGGTTAAAAATTCTGGATTCAAAATAGTCTCTTTAGCAGAAGCGGTTTTAGGCATTTCATACTTAAAGTAGAATTTCATGGTATGAACTTTACTTTCATAAAATTCAGCAGATTGTGTCAACTTGCCAGTTACCAATGCTTCCTTAGACTTAGTCGCCATCTTCAACCATTGCCAGCCGATAACAATTGTGCTTGCAAATTCCATGAAGATAGTTGCATCTGCTAAGAACTTATCGTAATCCCCTTTCATTGCATATTGAATTAAGTACTGCATCACTTCCTGCACTTCTAGCATCTTGCTACCTAACACCTTAGCATAAGGCTTCAATTCATCGTAAGTATTCGCTGCTTGGATAGCCTTTTGTACTTCTGTCATCAACGCCATCAATCCTTTTCCATTTTGAGCAGTTGCTTTTCTACCCAATAAATCTAAAGACTGAATACCTGTTGTCCCTTCATATAAAGCCATGATACGAATATCTCGGTAATATTGCTGTAGTGGAAATTCTAAGCAGAAACCATATCCTCCTAAAATTTGTAAACCTGTACTTACAGAAACTTGACCCATTTCTGATGGGTAAGTCTTTACAATCGGGGTCAACATTTCTAATAATAGATTTGCCTCTGCCTTCTCTTTTCCTTCCGTTATAGATTGTACGTCCACCAATCGACTAGCTTCCATACATAAACTCAATGCTCCTTCAGAAATGGCTTTTTGTAATAAAAGCATTCTTCGTACATCAGGGTGATTGATGATTAAAGTCTGTCCTTGCGTAACATCTTTCTGACCACCAGAACTTAATTTTCTTCCTTGTGGTCTTTCTTGTGCATATTGTAAAGAAGCATAATAAGCCGCAGAAGCAATAGAGGCCGCATTCAAACCAACATCAATTCTTGCCCCGTTCATCATCTGGAACATGTGTGCCAATCCTCTATTTTCTGTACCTACTAACCAACCATAACAATTATCCTCTTCTCCAAAAGATAAATGAGCGGTTGCATTCGCTCTTTGTCCTAATTTTTGGAAATCGCCTGCTGCTTTCACATCATTGCTTTCCAAAGTACCATCTGCTTTAAATCGTTTTTTAGGGACAATAAATAAAGAAATACCTTTTGTTCCAGCAGGAGCGCCTTCAATTCTTGCTAAGAATAAATGAATGATATTATCTACACATTGATGGTCTCCACTAGAGATGAAAATCTTTTGTCCTGTAATTTTATAAGAACCATCTGCCTGTGGAGTAGCAGCAGAAGTAATATCTGATAATGAACTACCCGCTTGTGGTTCCGTCAAACACATCGTACCACCCCATTCTCCGTTCAACATCTTAGGAACATACATCTCTGATTGTTCTTTTGTACCAAAAGAAGTAATCAAGTGAGCAGCACCTGCGGTCAAACCAGCATACATTACTAGTGGATTATTCGCAGCCGTTAGAATATAACCTGTAGCTGAGGCAGCCATAAATGGTAATTGCATACCTCCATGTTCTGCATCAAAAGTAGCACCTGTAAAACCCATTTCTCCAGATTTCTGGATAACGTTCTTTACTTGTGGGTGTACCAAAATTTCACCATCCTTAAAAACTGCTGGCTTTTCGTCCATTTCCTGATAGTAAGGAAAGAATTCCTTGTCTCCTAAATCTTTAGAAGAGTCAATAATGAAATCAATACTTTCTGCATCAAAATCTTGAAATCTTTCTGAATCCAATAAACTATCAAGGTCGTGAACTTCGTGTAATAAAAATTTTACATTTTCTACACTACAATATTTATCTGCCATTTTATAAATTTTTAGGAATTATGATTAGTTGATATAATTAAGTTAATAAATGAATTTCTAAATAGTCATTGCTAATAATTCGCCTCGGACTCGTTCAAAAATAGCTTTCCCTTTTTCGGTAGCGTAAGGATATAATAAATTAGCAATGGTGATTAATCCTTCTTCTAAGTTATTATTTTCTTCCCCTCGAATAATCTGCTGAGTTAGCCAGAAATGCAAAGTCATCCAAATACTATGCGCTAAAGATTCGTAAACGCCTTCAAAAGGTGCTGTTACTAAATCCCCTTTTCCAACAGACATAAACATTAAGTTGCGAATGATTGATTTTTCCTGCGCCACTTGTTGTTGATGTAATACTGCTAGTTTTGGATAAGAACGAATAATTTCTAAGGTGTCTTGATAAAAAAAACGAAATGCTGAAATATGGTCCAAATAGCCTTTCGCCACATATAAAGGGTCTTTTGTTGGATTCATAAACTGATTCCCAACTGCCATTTCCTCTAATCGCTTAATCATAAAGCGATATACTGAATCCAATAAATCTTCCTTTTTCTTATAATGATAGGAAACATTCCCTGGGCTAATCTCCAATTCTTTCGCAATATCTCTAATACGCACATTGACCACCCCTCTTTCATTAAAGAGTTGAATAGCTTTCTGAATGATATTTTGACGAGTTTTGCTCAAAGAATTCTTTTATTTAAAGTATTGTTAGCGAATATTCGCTACAAATATAATGAATTTTATTAAAAATAGTTCCGTTGTACTAATTATTTTTAAAATATTAGTATCAAAAGCTAAGCCAAGTCTGTTTTTTAGTAGGCGAATCATATTTTGCGTGATATAAATAAGATGCCCAAATTTTACGAAGTCATTTTTTCTTTAAGACAAGGCATGAAAAAACAGGTTCTTTGATAAATTCCTCCGATGAATCGGAGTAAACTGTGAAATGAGATTTTAATTGTCCGATGACTAGTTCGTCGGATGATTAAAATCAGCTCATCTGACGACGCTAGTCATCGGACGAGCTGATTTTTCACGGGATTTGTCAGAGAACCAAAAACATAAGCTTTTGAACCCGAAGGGCAGGGGTGATTGGTTCTATTAATTTTCGAATCATGCTGGTGAGGACTTGCAGTCCGCAACCTATATTAGCTCGCCTCTGGCGAGTATTAGTATATAAAACGCTCGCCAGAGGCGAGCAGTATAGAGGTTGCGGACAAAATGTCCTCACCAGCAGTCTCCATTTTTTAGAACCAATCACCCCTGCCCGAAGGGGGGAATCCTACAGACAGTGTATTTGTATGGCGAGTATTTATAATATGAATAAACACCGTTTGAGAACGGCAAAGCGGATGGGCTGTTAAAGGAAAGAAGATAAGCTAAAATGGTAGGTTATTAGAGCGTCAGCTAAAAAACTGATAAATGGTTAGTCGAACGTATCGGACACCTTTGGAGGTGTCCGATACGTGATTATCAATTTTCAAGCTGGCT
>JBGCFJ010000416.1:0-3263 GCA_045106885.1 Saprospiraceae bacterium | reverse complement strand
ACTTCTTTGAAAGAATATCCATGGCCATTTAAAATAGGTGCTAAGAAAGATAGAAATACTAAGCGACCTTGTTCTTCTAAAAAATCCGTTGTTTTTAGGCTGTGCTGCTCTTTCATTACTTGCTGAAATTTCAACAAGACCGCCTCTAAATCCAATTCATGGTTGTCCAGTAAAAAATGCCCTGCATAATTTCTTACTTTAGGAAAATTCACAATTGTTTTTGCCGTCATATAGTTATATATACGCTGTTCATATATCCGATTGTGAATCTTTAAAGAACCATTGGACTTGAAAAAACCATATAATTGTCCCAAATAAATGATTGGCTCATCGGGATTAGAGGGTATAATTTCACCTTCAATAATTATTCGATAAGCTAAATCGTATAAGTCTTTATTATTTTCTAAGTTTTTTATCAAAGTATCAAAATTGGTATTGTGTTCTTTTAGCAATAACTGCACGGCGGTCTCTAAATCCTCCAATGACCAATTTTGTTCCGCTGATTCTTTTTTGGGTAATACCTCCTCGGCTATGATTTTGCATAGTTTGCTCACCAAAAATGGATAACCTGCGGTATAATAATAAAGTTTGTCAGCCATTGCTGATATATCCATGCTTACAGATTCTGCCTCGCTATAATCCTTCAGCATGGGTACGATTTCCGAAGGAATAAAACTCATTCGTATTTTAAAATCGGCGGCTATATTCCATGGACTCAAATATTTACTGTCTTGGGGCTCTCTAATCTTATGCTTTAAGGTTTTTATATCATGCACTCCTGCTAAAACGACGCTATGAAAAGTGGCATGTTGTACTTTATGCTTACGTAGATATTTAGTCCGAAGCATCCCCAAAAGCCTTATAAATGGGGCGTAAGTGCTACTAGCATCTACTTCGTCAATTATTAAGACCAGCTTTTTATCCAATTTATCTACTAATTGAGTGATGAAATTAGATAGATTCCCCATGTCTTCTACTTCTGCATTCTGCTCCTTTAAAAATGGTCTTATACTAGGTTGTTGATAGTCTAAGATATTGACTAATTCTTTGTAAAACATTTGGGCGAACTGTTGATCGGACTGATGCCATTGCTCGTCTATTCCCTGAAAATTCATTTCTATTGGTACATAATCCGCTAAATCATTTAATGCCTCTCCTAATAAAAAAAGGGTTGTCGTTTTTCCATATTGTCGAGGGCGATTGATGATAAAATAATCCCCATCATCTACCATTTGCATCACCTCTTTCATCTTTTGAGTGCTATCCATCATGTAATGTCGATGTGGATAACAAATGCCCGTGATATTGAATTTCTTCTTCATTCGCTAGGTTTTCTTGCAAAAATAATACATTTAAGTAATTGATTATGGACATTAATTTTTTGTCCATTTGGTTTCAAGTAGGAAAGTAATTTTTTGGAGAGATAATTAGCTAAACAAAGGTCTTTAAAAAAGGAGGCATAGGCTTTGCCTTCTTTTTCTATTTCCGAATCTGCTACTACTAAAAATCGCCAGTCTGGTATTTTTTTCTTTTTCTATTATTTTATTTTATCCGATAAGTCTTGAAGTTTCTTAATCGTCTTAGAACGCTTCAATATTGGGTAAATGAAATCATAAGTG
Source organism: Saprospiraceae bacterium (assembly GCA_045106885.1). Taxonomy (GTDB): domain Bacteria; phylum Bacteroidota; class Bacteroidia; order Chitinophagales; family Saprospiraceae; genus JAFMDF01. The sequence continues at coordinate 1,644 of JBGCFJ010000416.1, read as the reverse complement.
TTTTGTAAAATATTCTCTCGTTCTTTAATAGCTACTACATCCCATTGAAACAGCATACCGTCTAAAAATTCTAAATGATTTAAAATAGTGGTCTAACCATTTACAAAAATCCATAGCTATATCACTATGTGCAAATGTACCTCCATATCTTCCAGAATTGGACACTATTCTTATTGCCCCTGTATGCTCGATATACATTTTTTTTTTTTTTTTTTTAGTATTATCTTCTATCAAACTTCTAAACTGGTGCATTTCCCCCAGTTTAAAATTCTCGTTATGTGCTTCTTCCCATGCAAATAAATAGGTTAATGTTTTCTGATTCCTTAACCAGTTCCTTATTAAATCTATTGGAAACTTAGGGTTTCTTTGCTTTGCTACATCAGTAAGACTAATGTAGTCATTCCTATCAATCGAAATAGTTACTCCCTCAACCTTTATTTTATTCTTAGCCATAGCGATTCCTTCTTTCTCATTTCACACCAATTAGAAAAAAGGTGCTTATGATATATAATAGATGTAAAATGTTTTTCGGAACTATCTGGCAATATTACCCTTGCTGTTCCGTTTTTCAAAAATTGGATATTCCATTAATATAGTGAGTTCTATTCTTTTTTGGACATAGCTTTTTGTCTCTTTTAATAAATGAGAGATAGTTTTTTTATAACTATCTCTTTCTTAAGAGTTTTAAAGACTCTTAAATATATCTTAGAGATTTCAACTATTTGTAGATCAACTAATTACAAAATAAGTTACTCAATTAGGTAAAGGTAGTTATTATTGGCGTTTATTTAGTACTAAACCAGAGCCAAGTGCTAATAAAACTAAACCGTTTCCGCTATCAAATTCAATAAATCAGCGGCAGTTAATTTGGCACTTATATCTGTACCTGCTAATAAAGAATCGGCTAAATCTCTTTTTTTCTCATGCAATTGAAGGATTTTTTCTTCAATCGTTCCTTCCGCTACTAGCCGATAGACGGTGACTGGTCGCTCTTGCCCGATACGATGCGCTCGGTCGGTTGCCTGGTCTTCTACTGCGGGATTCCACCATGGATCCATGTGGATGACATAATCTGCAGCGGTAAGATTTAATCCAGTACCGCCAGCTTTCAAACTAATTAGAAAAATTTCTCCCTCGCCCGCCTGAAAAGCATCGATTCGTTGTTGTCGCTTAGCGAGAGGAGTTGACCCGTCCAGATATTGATAGGAAATCTTTTGCTTTTTTAAATAAGCTTCTAGAATAGTTAGATGCCCTACAAATTGACTAAAAACAAGGGCTTTATGTCCATTTGCTAATAATTCTTCTACAATACTACTAAATAGTTGCAGTTTGGCACTTTCAATGAAATTGGCAGTTTTATCTGCTAGTTTAGGGTGACAGGCAGCTCTTCTTAACTTCATAATTTCTGCCAAAATACGAAAGTGTTTTTGTCCTCCATGACTATCATCGCTTTCTAGTTTGGCAAGGGCATTTCGACGAAGTGCTTCATAGAAGGCTCTTTCTTCTGTAGATAAAGTAGCCGTAAGGGTAATTTCTGTTTTTTCTGGTAAATCTTTTAACACCTCGTTTTTCTTTCGGCGTAAAATGAAGGGTTGGAGCAACTTGCGCAATTGTTTTCTTCGATTTTGGTCTTTATTCTTTTCA
>JBGCFJ010000415.1:0-2242 GCA_045106885.1 Saprospiraceae bacterium | reverse complement strand
AACTATTCTACAATTTAACAAATTAACGGCAGTTTTATAAGATTAATTTAACAGCATATAAAACTCGAATGTCCTAAATTTGTTATTGCTAAGTAATGTAGCTCAATCAATCCGCATTACTTATTAGAATTTGGGGATGATGGTTTCATTCAAATCAAGACTTAATGAAGTATGTTATTCTCGTAAGTTACTGTCTTTTATGCTCGGTGGTCGCTTTTGCTCAAAAGGCGGGTCCATGGGAATTAAAAAAAGATAAAAAGGATTTAAAGGTCTATGTCAGAGATAGCCCTGATAGTCCGATTAAACAATTAAAAATGGAATTTTCAGTGGAGGCGTCTATGTCTGCCATTGTTTTCTTATTGCAGGATGTTGCCGCTATTCCTGATTGGGTGTATAGATGTCCTGAAGCTTATCATTTGAAGAAACTTAATAATAGTGAAGAAATATATTATAATCGGGTTGACTTTCCTTGGCCTTTGGATGATAGAGATTTGATTGTCAAAAATATTCTAGTGCAAGATGCTGTTACAAAAATCGTTCGCTCAGAATCTTTTAATCAACCAACTTATATTCCAGAAAAAGAAGGCATTGTACGGATGCCTAAATTACACCTTTGGTGGGAATTTACGCCTAGAGGCAATGGCATGGTCGATGTAGAATATTTTTTAAGTTCTGACCCTGGCGGCATCATTCCTGCTTGGATGATTAATATGGCGCTCGACCAAGGACCAGCTCAGACAATTAAATCTTTTCGGAAGACGCTGAAGGAAGCGAAATATCGGGATGCTCAATTAGATTTTATTTTGGAATTTGGGGAGTGAGTTTATTAGTGGAGTAATTTATAAATAATTGATAAGTAATTTTTATAGTTGCTAGTTGCAGGTTGCTAGTTTTGAAACCATACAAAAATTAGAATAGAGAGTAGAGAAGCGAGAATAGAGATAAAATTCGATAGATACCTAAATAACTCACTTTTGATAGCCGAAAATATTCGTTTTAGTACTAGGTAAGTCTCTTTTCTCTACTCTCGCTTCTCTTTTCTCAAAACTGTATGGTTTTGAAGTTGCTAGTTATTCTACGATTCCCTTGCATAAGCTAAATAATATTAAAAAAAATAACCGTACACTACCTAAAAACTATCTTCTTAGAAAAGAATTCTCTTCCAAATAATATTCCTTAAATTTAAGGGATTCTTCTTTTTATTTTCGTTGACTATTGTTCTATTTCTTGTTTGATTACCATCATTGATAAGCATTCTTGCTTACTTCAATTTATTCTCAAAATCTGGACTTAGTTTTGCAAGAAATTTAGGGCAAACTCAACTTTCAAAAAGAATTATCTCTCTATCAATTGTTGTGTTCCCCTCCTACAAACAAAAAAATTTATAACAATTCAATTTTTATGGTCTTAAGAAATGGTAAAATCAGTTATGTCCAGCAAACAAATAATTTGGACATTTTCCTCACACAAAACGCCATCCTTTTGGATGTTAGAACTATTCAAGAATATGCTCGCACTAAAATACCAGCAGCTAGACATATCGCATTAGAAGATTTGCCCAACCTATTAGAACAAATTAAATCTTGGAATGCTCCTATCATTCCTTATTCTAATTATGGGGACAAAAGTCGAATAGCTACAGAGCTATTAGAACAGGCGAATATTAAAGTGATGGACGGAGGAGCCAAAAATGAATTATCTAAATTATTGCAGAAAAAAGAAGCGGCGCTACAACTAAATTAAACAGCTTATTTAGCACAGCTCAGCGCATTTGTAACACGGTGTCCTGAGCTGTGCTATTTAGGGTATTCCTAGTCGAAATCGACCTTATTTTGAGGCTTTTTGCAAGTCGTTAAAAGCCATAAAATATTATAATGGTGAGATGTTCAACCCAGCCCTTCCCTTAAAAAGAAAGGAAATCATCACTTTCACCATGTACCGTCCAAACCAAAAAAGCAATAAACCATTGAAGTCTATTGCCTTTTTCCAATCTAGAAGAGACTGTTTAAATTAGCTGTGTTTAGGCAAAATTTTAGTATTGAAAATCAAGGCTTTACTGCTAAATGCTATCTAGTGGTTCAAGACATAAATCCTTGACAGTTTAAATCGGCGTCTTTTTCCGTTATGCTGCGTTATTTTTTTCTCAAAGAGCGAAGGCTATTCTCAAAAGCCAACCCGTCCGTAAACGGTTCACAAACGGTGTTTGCTCATCTTGCCTAACGAAAAAATACACTCGATTAAA
>JBGCFJ010000414.1:0-4846 GCA_045106885.1 Saprospiraceae bacterium | reverse complement strand
AAATCTGTAAAAATAGATGCCTGTGTCAGCAAAAAATTAGAATGCAAGATTATATTTTTTTTCTTTATATAAAATTTTAAACGACTGACTCACTACTTATTTTTCCTTGTTCACTACAGATTATAGGATAGAAATACCGGTAGTGCTATAAATGTAAGGCTGCAATATTTTATAAACCCAATGTTTCTTATGGGGTTTACTTAGACATAGCCTTACAAATGTAACACTACCGAAATACCGTTATTGCTAGTGGTTAGTCAAGATAAAATTGACGGGTAATTTTGGCGACTTTTGAATCTGCTCATCGTTAAAAATACTCGCCATAGCTACGCAGGCTGACCGTGAATAGCCAAGATATGACAAATTTTTAAAATTTGGCGTATCTAAAATCCTGATAATTAATCATCTGCAAAAATGAATTTGTAAGATTTTGAGCTTACGGTCAGCCTGTACGGCTATGTCTGCGTTTTTTGCCTTGGTCAGCTCCAAAATTCATCCAAATTTACACATGTCATTTCAACGTTGACTAACCACTAGTAGTTCAAGTCATAAGTAATTGATAGTTTAATCGAGTGTATTTTTTCGTTAGGCAAGATGAGCAAATACCGTTTGTGAACAGTTTACGGATGGGATGGCTTTGGAGAATAGCCGTAGCTCTTTGACAAAAAAATCACTAGCTTTATTAATTATAACTAAAACAATGGCATAACATTAGTTATATTTTATATTCAAGTAATATTTAGTATCTTTGGTTAACTGCGTTTATATGTTTTAACTTTTAGTTATTTCGTTAAATTGAACAATCATTTATCATTTTTATAAATAATAAATCCCATGAAATTACAATGGCCTTTATGTGTTTTATTGACTTTTTTCAGCCTTTCCTTAGTTGCTCAAAAAGCACCTGATTTTATGGTTGTTACGACGAATAATAAAACAATTAACCTTTATGATGACTTTTTAAACCAAGGTCAAGCTGTCGTTATTGAACTTTTTTTCGTGGACTGTCCATCTTGTAGAACATTTGCTCCTTTTATTTCTAACCTGCACAAGAAAATGGTAGCACAAGAAGTGGCGGTAGATTTTATCAGTTTATCCGTATTTGAAACTGATAATGATGAAACGGTCAATGAGTTCAAAGAAATGTTTGACCATGATTGGTATTTTGCGCACGCTGGAGGAAATAGTTTTAGTGCGGCAGAACCTTACCAAGATGGGACTTTTGGCACTTATTTTGGTACACCTACGATTGTTGTAATTGCCCCTGATGGAACGGTTAACTATATCAAAAGAGTATTTGGAGATAATGATGCTTATATTAATAATATTGAAACGGCAATTATGGAGGCTCAAGTCGTTATTAATGATAATGCTCCTCCTACTGCAATTGTTTCTGGTGCGATCAGCACAACAGTAGGAGATGGATTGAGTGGTGTGGAGATTAAGTTTACGGGGGCTACAGATACCACAATTATCTCTGATGATCAAGGACAATTTCAAACAGGAAGTTTATTGGCAAATGAGAATTATACGGTTTCTTTAGAAAAGACTACCAATGCTGTAAATGGGGTAACCACTTTGGATATTGTGCTTGTTTCTAAACAGATTTTAGGTATTGAAACTTTTACTACTAATCACCAGCAGATTGCAGCTGATGTTAATCGGTCTGGAGCAGTTACTACCTTTGACATAGTGCAAATGCGACAATTGATTTTAGGGATTAATGATAATTTTGCCAATGCGCCCTCTTGGATTTTTGAACCTTCAGAGATAGCTATTTCTTCTTTAAGTGAATTGGGCAATTTATCTTTTACAGGAATAAAAATTGGAGATTTAAATGGAAGTGCTAATCCTAATGGTTTATTAGCATTGGAAGAGCGAAATAGCCAAGCTGTTTTTACGCTTTCTGCACGCAACCAGGAATTTAAAGCTGGTGAGACGGTTTTATTGACCTTAAATGCAACTGATTTATCCAAAATTCAAGGCTATCAATTTTCTTTAGGGTTTGACCCCACTGTTTTAACTTTAAATGGGATTACTGAAAGTGACCTACATCAATTGTATGGAGGATATTTTAATTTGAGATTTCAAGAAGAAGGGATGCTTTCTACTAGTTGGGATAAACAAAAGGACCAAATTGACAAGTTACGCTTTACCTTACCTTTTAAAGCCAAAAAGGCGGGTGTTTTAAGCGAAGTGATTGATCTTAATTCTACCTTGACTCGTATGGAAGCGTTTGATTTAAAAGAAGAATTATTAGCTATAAATTTGACTTTTGAACCAGCGAATACCAAAATGGAAAACGACATTTCTCTTTTTCCGAACCCTACTAGGAATGAATCTACCTTAAAACTTAATCTAGAAAAAACAGAAAATATAGAAATTATTATTTTGAACATAGCTGGGCAGATTATTGACCAATCAATTCACCAAGTACTAGAAGGAGAGCAATTATTAAAATTGTCAACGGCACATTTACCTACAGGAGTTTATACTGTAACAATAAATTGTCGTGAAAAAATAATAGAATCTATTCCAATGATTAAGTATTAATTGTTGTAACACAGCTCTCTGAGACAACAGCGAATCTATATTCGCTGCTCCAAGCGTCGGAAAATATAGATTTTCCGTTGTCTATCCTAAAATTGCGTGTCCAACTTTAGACGGGTAGCCAAAATGTTAATTACGCTGATAAACTGGTCAAAAAAATGAGCAATAATTTTCTAAGAGTTTTACAAAAAAATAATCGAGCAACAATAGCGTTGCCCGATTACTTAGGGGAAAAATTAAGTAGTAAAAACCTAACTAATTATTTAATTAGCATGTTCTTAGATACACTAAAGTTTCCAGTTGAAATGGTGTAGTAATAAACACCAGAAGCTACGTTATTTTGGTTAAAAGTGAAAAGGTTTAACCCCTTTTCATACTTGGCAGTGTGTTTTTGTATCACCTTGCCTACATTATCATGGATCGTGATAGTCGTTAAAAGCGCTTCTGGTAGTTCAAAACGTATCTCAGTTTGGTCAACAAAAGGATTTGGATAATTTTGAGCTACACGCATACCTTCTGTGGAAGTAGTTGTACTCAACTCCGTTTTTGAGTCTTGTCCAACTTGTCCGATAAGACCTGATAAATCTTTAAAAGCAACAATATTTAATGTTTGACATTGTTTATTTGACCCGCATTCGCTTGTTGTCGTTAAACATACTTCGTAATCTCCTGAACTAGTATATTCGTGACTTGGGCTTGTTTTTGTGGAGCTTTTCCCGTCTCCAAAATCCCAAGCATATTCCCCATGAGTAGAATTGTTAAAGAAAAATACAGAAGTTCCGTTTGCGGAGTAAGCAAAAGATGCACTTGCATCTTGAGAACTTCCTATCTGCACCTCACTACTTTCTGAGACGAAACAGCCTTCTGCATCTTGTAAGAAAGTAGTATAAACACCCGCTGGTAAATTATGGAAGTAAACCGTACCATTTGCTTCTACAGTTCTAGAAACAGGACCACTATAAGAAAGGGTATAAGGTTTTTTACCACCTGATATGAATATCTTCATTGATCCGTTGGCTTCATTACAAGTAGTTGCCTTAGAACTGATAGAACAATATAAGTCAGTAGGTACATCAATTATAGCAGTATTAGAATAAGTAGAACACCCATTGGCATCTTTTACTTCTATTATGTATGTCCCTTTCGGTAAAGAAAAGGTGGTTGAATTTCCTGCAACTTCTCTACTTCCTTCACTTCCGCCTCCTTTCCAATTAATGGTATATGGTGCAGCACCTGAACTAATATCTACCTTAATGGAACCGTTCTGATTACATTTAGATTGAGTTGTTGCTAAATCAATAGACATACCACTACGGTCAATATTTACCATAGATAATGCCTTTCAACCATTGTCATCCGTTAGCGTGAATTTATAAGATCCAGTTATTAATCCCTTTACTTCTGTAGTACTTGCTATATTGACTGAACCTTTAGTTGGTCCATCCCAAGATAATGTATAATCACCACTTACTATTCCGCCACTAGGCTCAACTATAACCGCTCCTGTACTGATTGCACAACTACCTTCCAATGCTTTAACAGACATTTTAGGTAAGTTTTCACCTTCAGAAACAACCGTTGTAGTCGTTGCTACACAACCATCTTCTTCGAAGCCGATTTCGTATTCACCTGCTGGCAAATTGTAAATTCTAAAGTTTCGACTATTGGCAATATAGTTTGCTTTTACAGGCCCATTTAAAGAGATGAAAAATGGAGGTTTGTCTTTTGGTATAGTGATAGATATAGTACCCATCCCATTACATTCTACCGTATTTCCTGTTAAAACTAAGTCCTCTGGTAAGTCTCCTTTTACTAATTTAATGGATTTCATGACAAAACAACCTGTTTTGCGATCCATCACTTTTACTGTATAAGTACTAGGAGGTAAATCTACAATTGTATAAAATGGAAAAAATGTATTTCTTTCTTCCCAGATAGTATTTCCTAAATTATCCCATTCGACAAGATATTCACCAGAAATGCCACCGATGATATTTACATCTATCTGTCCTCGAGATTGATCACAAAAAACCCCATTTGCAGATAATTCTATGTCGAACTCTGCACAACGGTCTAATTGTGCGGAGGCAGTATTTGTTTGAAAAACCAAACAAATAATCCATAAAAACATTGAGGGAATAAATTTGTTCATAGAATAAAAATTAATTATTAAAGTGTAAGAAGTGTCTATGACACTTTAATTGGTTATAAAAAGTATAACTTGAACTGTGTTTGTAAGTTGTTGAATAAGAATTACTTATTTACTTATAGATAGTCGCTTAAAAAATGAATAGTA
>JBGCFJ010000413.1:0-2645 GCA_045106885.1 Saprospiraceae bacterium | reverse complement strand
ATTCGGCATAAAGGGTTTCGACGGAACTAAGCTAAAAGATATTGCCAAAGAAGCAAACATTTCTAATGCCGTATTGAATTATCATTTCGATGGCAAAGAAGACCTATGGAAGCAAGCAGTCACTCAATTAGGAGAAAAATTGGTTCAACGATATCAAGAAATTGCTGGCTACTTCCAAGATTTAGAGGGGATAGCAGCCTTAAAGGCATTTACTCGCCAGTTTGTTTATTTTTCAGCAGAATATCCTGAATTCCACCGAATCATTTTTCACGAAATGTGTACCAGAACGGAGCGTGCTACCTGGCTTGTTAAAGAGGTACTGAATCCCTTACATCATTTTTTTGTTTATTTTTATTCCAGTAATAAAAATTTAGATATTGAAGGTTACGCTGCTGCCAATTTATCTAGTATCATTATTGGTGCAAGTAATACCTTTTTTATCCATGCCTTCCAAATGGAGCAGATGTATGGGGTCAATCCTTTTGAAAAAGAACAAATTGAAAAACATGCGGATATGGTAATGGATTTGGTATTTGCTAAATTTAATAAGTGATTTTTAGTGAAGTGTGAAGTAAGTTCTCATTCATCATTAAATACTTATGGTATGAAGTGATAAAACGTTGACAATCAATATTTAAAAATCTATAGACACCCCACCTCAAAAAAAGATGTGGGGTACCATGCCTGTGCCTTGACCTTTCTTAGTCCCAGAATACAGTTTATTTGTTAATTTTTAGTAACTCCCTTTAAAATAAAATCCGTTATAAAAAGTAGTAATTCCTCTTCTTTCATGGAGGGATTTGTTGGATTATACCAACTATATAACCATCGAATAGAGGATAATATACAATTCATGGTCAATTCAATATTGCCTTCCTTTAAAACGCCTTTCTCCATTCCCTCACCAATAATAGCCTGTAGTTTGTGTTCATAAGCATTTCTAAAGTCAATGAATGCTTCCTGTTTCTCTGGTTTTAAATTTTTCCATTCATTGACCAATAAAACAACCTGATAAGGATTTTCTACGGTTAATCGAACATGCAAAGCAATAACAGCCTTCAGTTTTTCCAAAGGATTATCGGTAGAAGACTCGATAGTTGTCACGCCTTCATGAAATTGTCCCGATATTTCAAACAACAACTGCTCTAGTATATCATGCTTTGATTTGACATAATTATAAATATTCGATGGGTCGCACATTAACTCCTTCGCCAACATACGCATACTCATGGCTTTAAAGCCCTTATCATTGATGAGTTTTAAAGCAACTTTGAAAAAGCGTTTTCTCTTTCCTGTTTCCTTCATTTATACTATAATTAATTTTTTTTACAAAAATAAGCATAATTATTTGGACATAAACATTTGTTGATGTAAATTTACATCAACAAATGTTTACCTAAATAATTATTGATATGACTTTAACTAAAATAGATGGAAAAAAATTACGCCAAGTTGCAGGTGCTTTTCCTACAGGTGTAACCATTATTACTACAGAAAAAGCAGATGGAACTATTCATGGAATGACGGCTAGTTCGTTTTTGTCCGTTTCTCTAGCGCCTGCTTTAGTTTCTTTTTGTGTAAAAGAAAATGCAGCTATTTTTCCACTCTTATCAATCGGAAAAACAGTAGGTATCAGTATTCTAGCTGCCAACCAAAAACATATCAGTAATCAATTTGCTGGTTTTAATAAAGAAGAGATAGCCATACCAATGACCAAGATAGACGCTGGGGCAACTGTTGTCGATAAAGCATTGGCTTGGTATAGCACTAAAATACGCCAAATTATTCCAGCAGGTGACCATTTTTTAATACTCTGTGAAGTAATGGATTTAGAACGAGCAGCCGATGGAAACCCATTGGTGTATTGGTCAGGATATAGAACGACAAGCGAGAATTTGTAATCGCCAAATTTATTTGGCTGATTCTAAATATTATTAATTCAACCTGCCAAATTTGGCGGTTACATTAAACATCACATGAAAAATAAACCATTTTCAACCAAGAAAGAAAATAAGATTTATACAGGACAAGAATACTTAGCGTCTTTGAATGACGGCAGAGAGATTTGGTATGATGGCAAAAAAGTAAAAGACGTTTCTACGCATCCTGCCTTTAGAAATGCGGCTAGAAGTGTAGCTCGTTTTTATGATGCGATGCACAATCCTGATTTGCAAGATGATTTATTATTAGAAGATGAACATGGAATTATTACCCATAAATTCTTTGCGCCTAGTCATAGTAATGCAGAATTAGACGCTGCTAGAAAAGCCATTGCCATTAGTCAACGAGTGAATTATGGATGGATGGGAAGAACGCCTGATTACAAAGCCGCCTTTATGGGGCATTTAGGCGATAATGCTACTTTTTACGATAAACCCTACCAAGCCAATGCCTTGAATTGGTATAAAAAAACGGCTGAAAAATGTTTGTTTTTAAATCACGTTTTGGTAGACCCACCTGTAGACCGTTCTCAAGAAAGAGTGAATGTGAGAGATGTTTTTGTGAGTGTGGACAAAGATGATTCTAAAGGAATTTATGTAAGTGGCGCAAAAATGGTCGCAACAGGGTCCATGTTAACTCATGGTACTTTTGTTGGATTAACAGGCAATATCACTTCCAGAATGCAAGCAGATAGGGACGAAGAT
>JBGCFJ010000412.1:0-6705 GCA_045106885.1 Saprospiraceae bacterium | reverse complement strand
CTACTTCTAATAAAGTGATATGCTGAAATGCTTGATGTAGGCTAAACTCTCCTAACCATTCTGTACTACTAATACAGTAATTAATTTCAAAATGTTTTTGAATCAGCGTAGCTAGTTTTTTTAATTTTCTAGAAATAAGTGGCTGAAAAATTTCTTTCTTTTGAAAGGCATATTTCCCACGACCTGCCGATTGAATAAATCCAGCTTGTTTTAAGTCATGAATACGAACTCTAATTGCAGTATCTTTTATATTAGGTTGTTTTTCCTGAAAATAATTCCTGAAATCACCAATTGTAATAATTGACTGTTGTTGAAAATGATTAGCTAATTGCTGTTTGATATATTGATTACTTTCCATTATTCAAATTTAAGTAACAAATACCACTTTTTCAAGAATAGTGGTAAAAATTAGAAGACGCTATAATTCTTGACGAGTGGAATAATTAGTTTTGTAGGATTTATTTGAGAATTTAAACATAACTCCCCTACCCTATTACTAGTTCATATTTTAAATATATTGCGCAATAACGCAATTACTTGTTTAAGTTATTATGTTTTTGTACGTTTGCGTCATGAGTAAAACTATATCACTTCTAAACTTCAAAGGCGGTGTAGGTAAAACCACGAGTACCTATAATATTGGCTACTATCTTGCCACACAAGGCTATAAGGTTTTGTTGATTGATGCTGATGCACAGTTTAACTTAACTCAAATGGCCGCCGCTGACCAGACTAGCTCTCTTTATAGGATTCTTAAAAAGCAATCTGTTGTCAATCCACATAAAATTGCAGATAACTTTTATATCATTCCATCTAGCTTGGAATTGATTAAAGCAGATATTGAATTAAGTGGACAAATACATCGAGAATATATTTTAGATAAAGCTTTAAGACGAATCAAAAAGAATTTTGATTTTATACTAATTGATTGCGCACCATCTTTAGGCTTAACTACTGTCAATGCTATTTTTACCAGCGACTTAATTTTTGTTCCTATCGAGGCGGAATATTTAAGTTTAACTGGATATAGTGTATTAACAGAGGCTTTGGATAATATCGATTATGAAATAGATAAAGTCTTTATCACCAAGTACGATTCTAGAAAAGTATTAAATCGAAGTGTCAAAGATTCCATTTTTGATAAATTAGGAACTAATGCTTTCCAAACACCCATTAGACAAAATGTAGCTTTAGCAGAGGCACCAACCAGTAGTCAAAGTATTTTTGAATATGCTCCTGATAGTAATGGAGCAAAGGATTATGAATCTTTAACCAAAGAAATTATAAAAGAATATGGCTAAGAAAAAACTAAACCTAGATAAAAAAATGACGAGTGTCTTTGATAAGATGGCAGGTGGTCAGAATTTAGATGCACAATTAAAAAAAGAGGCAAAGAATAGCGAGGTGGATTTATCGGCTGATACTCCGACTTTTAAAAAACACAATGCCGGAAACAGAAAACCGTATGAGTTATCAGCTGATGGGCGAAAGCGGTTTACAACCATGATGACTCCCCAATTAAAAAGCAGATTACAAGCGTATGGAAATGAAAGGGGGTTATCTGTAGCAGATATCATAGAAATTTCAACTAAAGAATTTTTAGAGGATAAAGGGTTCTAATTTTTAATTAAAATATATTGCGCAATAATGCAATAGCGTAATTACATTATTATATAAAAAAGTAATCAAACTGTGGGGAACTTAAACCTAAAGGGTAATAACATTCGTCTTCTGAAAGTAAAAGAAGAAGACTATGTTTCCTTAAACGATATTGCTACTGCTGCTAAATATGAAGATACAGGCGAAAGAATTAAAGCCTGGATTCGAGCTATAAGTACGGTTAAATTTTTAGCAGAGTGGGAGAAACTATATAATCCAAATTTTAATTCGGGCAGATATGCCCGAGTTAAACAAGAGGTATTTGATAACCAATTTCGATTCACTCCAACAAAATGGGTGGAAACAGTTGGAGCAATTGGTATTATTCCAGCTAAAGCAGGAAGATACTCTAAAGGTGCTTTTGCCCATATTGATATTGCATTACATTTTGCGGGTACATTATCAGAAGGTTTTCAACTTTATATAATTAAGGAATTTCGAAGATTAAAGGAGGATGAGAGTTTACGTTTAGGAGACCCTTTTAATCTAAAACGACATTTGGTTACAGGAAACTTTCAGTTAATGGCGAGGGAGATTCTTAGTAGCATGGATGAACGTTTATTGACGCACCCTCAACCTTATAAAAGTCGCTTACCTTTTGCATCGGAGGCTGATTTACTCAATACGATTGTCTTTGGTAAAACAGCTAAAGAATGGCGATTACAATATCCCAACGCTCCTGTAGACCGCAATCAAAGAGATTATGCTAGTGTGATTGAGTTAGCGGTAATGAATAATTTAGAATTTTTAAATGCACTACTAATACATTGGGAAATGAATAAAGAAGAAAGAGAGCCAATTTTAGGGACTGTTGCAAAATGGCTTTTTGATGCGTTTAAATCTTTCCCAACGATGACTAAATTACAAGATTTAGCAGATAGATTTAAAAAATAAAGCAAACAGCAGATATAAGGTTTAATTAATACCTGTACTTTTTTTTGTAAAAACGTTATTAAGTAATTGCGCAATAATAGTTCAAGTTAATAAAGTTTATTGATTGAGAGTACTTTTCAGTTTTAACGAATAAGGTCAAACAGCGGGATTCTAGGAAAATAGAGTTCCTTAATCTTAGAGACCAACAGAAGTAACTTTAATAGCTAAATAAGTCTAAAGCATTTTTTTACAGCAATTCTAGGTTTGGGTCAAAAAGCGACAAAAATCGTAAATTGGCGTCATGAAAAACTTGACGATAGATTCCTTATTAAAGTTTACCAAGAGCAAATTTGATAAATTTAAGGATAACCGGGCGGATAATAAGCAGTATAGTTTAGGAGATACTGCCCAAAGTGGACTGGCCATCTTCTCTTTGAAAGACAGTTCATTGCTAGAATTTAACAAAAGAATCCCAGAGCGAGCTAAAAACCTAAAGCGGATATACAAGATTAATCAAGTACCTCCAGACGGTCAGATGCGAGAAATATTGGACGAGGTAAAACCCGTCCAAATAGAGCGGGTTAAAAAAGCAGTAATTGGTCAAGTTAAAGAATCTGGGTTGCTTAAGGAATTTGAGTATTTCCCAGGCTACAAACTACTTTTAATAGATGGGGTTCATCATTTTAGCAGTAATACTATAAGCTGTAAAAACTGCCAACAAACCCATCATCAAGATGGTACCATTACTTATTCTCATTCGATGTTATCGGCAGTCATAGCCCATCCAGAAAAAAAAGTAGTCCTTCCTTTATGCGAAGAACCAATTATTCAGCAAGATGGCGTGACCAAGAATGATTGTGAATTAAACGCCTCTAAACGTTTACTGGAAAAAGTAAGAACTCGACATATAGGCGAAAAATTTATCAGGGTAGAAGATGCCTTGTATGCCAATGGTCCTCATATTCGGGACATTCAAACAGAGGGGGATAAATTTATAATTAGAGTCAAACCTGGTAGCGGAGCTGGCAGTACTATAGAACAATATGAAGCTTTGCTAAAAATGACTGATGAAGATAGAATTACTAGCCAAAAAGAGGCTATAAAAGCCAATAAACTCTTTAAAAGACATGGTATCGAAAAGCCTATAGCCGCTAAACCAAAAGTATATAAGGTTGAAATAACTGATGATAAAGTCAGCAAAAGCTATCATTATGTCAATGGACTTTATTTAAATGAAACCCATAAGGATATTGAGGTAAATTTTGTTAGCTATGAAGAACGTTCTATTAAGACAGGTAAAATTACCAGCAAATCCCAATGGATTACCGATATTAAAATCACAGATACTAATGTAGAAAAGATAGTAAAAGCAGGTCGAGGTCGATGGAAAATCGAAAATGAAACTTTCAATACGCTGAAAAATCAGGGCTATCATTTCAACCATAATTTTGGTCATGGCGAAAAATACCTATGCACCAATTTTGCCTTGCTAATGATGCTAGCTTTTATGATAGACCAAATTCAGCAGCTTAGCAATGAGTTATTCCAAGCAGCTTTGAAAAAATCAGAGTGGAAGAAATACCTCTGGGATGATGTGCGTTCCTTTTTCAAAACATTGCCATTTGATTCCATGGAAATGATTTATAATGCCATCATCTATGGTTTTAATTTAGAATATTTAGCCATCAGACAAAATAGTGATTGAGCAAATACAAGGAAATAATCCCTCAAGCAATGGACTAAAGTTATTGGGCTAAGGTGGTCTTTGTGCTATTTTCAGCCCTGCTTGCTAGTACCCAAAACCGAAATTTCACCCTGTTTTACGTTTTTTGAGGTAGTGGTCTGCAATGAATATTAAGGAAAATCAGTAGATTTGAGAAAAATGATGTTAGGACAAGAGCATTTCTTTGTCAATTTTTCTCAAACCTAGAATTGCTGATTTTTTTAATTACGTATTGTATACTCATTTAAAGTAATTTTTTACTTTCTTATAATTTTCTGAAATTAAAAGCATAACTAAATAATACTTCTTCTTTTAAAAAAAATCACCACCACAATTTCTCTTTTGTTGTTGTTTTATTTTTTTTAATACTTTTAATACTTTTATAGGCTTGTAACACATTGATAGACAATATGTTATAAGCTGAACTATGAGAGATTTGGAACAAACTATGAGGTTTTTGGAAAAAACTATGAGAGATTTGGAACAAACTATGAGGAAAATGGAAGATAACTATGAGAGATTTGGAAAATAATTGTAATTTAGCCTCTAACTATGAGAGATTTGGAACAATAGCTAACCTATTCTAGCTATATATCCTCCAAATTACTCATAGTTTACTGTAAGAAAGCTATTTTTTAGCTTTACGTTCCAAATCACTCATATTACTTTACAGCTATGTCGAAGATTAAAAGGAAAACAAACAATGGTGTTACACTCATAAAGAAAGCTAATAACCTAATTGAGTCGAGGTATAAGTTTGACCAATGGGAAACTAGAATGTTTCTTTCTGTTGTTAGGCAAATAAAAAAGGAAGATACAGAATTCAAGACCTATCGCATTTGGTATAAAGATGTAATTAAGACATTTGGATTAAAATCTGGCGACTCCTACGAACTATTAAGAAAGGGGGCGAAGAGCTTAATGGGTAAATCCTTTTTTATTGCTTATGAAACACCTGAGGGGATTTCTAGAGAAACGCAGTACCACATTCTGCGCAAGATAGATTATATGCAAGATGGGAATACTGGTAAAAAAGTAGAGAATAATGAATATATAGATATTGAGGTTGAGCAGGAGATGAAACCACTTTTACTACAATTGCAGAAAAACTTTACCACTTATGACATAAAGTATATCGCAAAACTTGCAGTTTATCCAATTAGAGTTTACGAATTGTTAAAGCAATACCAGAGTATTGGCCGTAGGAAATTAGGGGTTGAAGAGATAAAAACCATGTTTGAAGTAACGGAGCGGTATAAGTTGTTTGGAGATTTCTTTCGATGGGTTATAAAACCTTCTATAAGGGACATTAATAAATATACTGACTTGATGGTTACGGAAGTTAATAAAATTAAAACAGGGCGAAAAGTAACAGCATTAGAGTTTATATTTCATGGTAAACATCAAGATGCAACTAACCAAATAAGAGGTATAACAACTAAAGCGCAGTTAACTATTAATCTAGGGCGACAGACAAAAGAATTAGATTCACCTGCACTAGCTGCTATGGCAAGCCTCAAAGAAAATGAGAAAGATAAAATGTTTAAGATGTTTCAGGGAGACATCGTAGAGCGATTTGGAGTGACTCCTACGGTCTTTATGAAATTATTAGATGAATACACTAAAGAACAAATAGAACAAGCGGTAGAGGTTACTAATAGGGCTAAATTCAATCAACAAATCAAATCAACTCTAGCAGGATTTTTCATCTATGCTCTAAAGAATGGATATACAGATGAAAAGATTGAGGCAAAAAGAAAGAAACAAAAAGAAACTGTAGAAAAGAAGTATAAACAAGAATTGACTGTTATTGAACAACAAAGAGCAAAAAGTATTACGGAAAAGATTAAAGAGGTAACAGCTGTAAGACCAGAGATAACAACCCAAGCTATTTTCTTACTTAATCAAAGCGCTGATTTAAAGTCTAGAATAGTAGTGAAAGAAAAAGAGTTGAATCGAGCATTAGTTGTGGAAGACTATAGAAAAGACCCTACTCTAAGAGAGGCGGTGATTAATAAAATTATTGCAATAGAAGAAAAGGCATTCGTTTCAATCTTTTCAGATTTTGAAAATCAAAAAAAGGCATTAAAAATTAGATATCAAAAGTAATAAGTATTTATGTAAATACTCAATTGCGTAATTGCGCAATAATTTTACGACTATTCATTAATCTATTATAACATCATTCGGGCTCATTAATTGCCGCAAGGAAATGTTCTACAAATAGTGTAAGCCGATAGCCTTCTTTTGTTTTGGTAGGAATAGGCAATAAAGTTGAACGGTAGCTCCTCTCGTACAAGATGTGTTTAGCAACGTATTGGGAAATTATATTTATATTATCTTCTAAGTCAAACATAGTCTGATCTAGTTTATTTTGACCAGGTACTTGATTGAAAAATAAATAGGAGTCAATAAAATGTTCAGAGTTTGGTTTAATTCCTTTCTCTAGA
>JBGCFJ010000411.1:0-8320 GCA_045106885.1 Saprospiraceae bacterium | reverse complement strand
GATACCGCAAGAGGCGATAATAATGATATTTTGAGTGGAGAAATGGCAAAATGGTGTCAGATTAAAACGACCGCCGAAGCGTTGGTTACCTTAAAAGAAGCGAAATTACCAGCAGGGCCCGTTTTATCCTTCCAAGGTGCGTTGGACAATCCAATGGTACAATCCATTAATCACCTCAATCCTTTGCCTTACCCTGGCGCTTTCAAAGACCCTTTGGTGACGAATGCGCCTTTTAAATTATCTAAAACCCCACTAGAAAAACTACGGCGTGCGCCTTTATTGGGGGAGCATAATGCGGAGATTTATAGTGGATTGGGCTATTCTGATAAAGCAATAGCTGAATTTAAAGCAACCAAAATTATTTAATATGGACAATTTAGATTGGCAGAAGGTAGCTAAGACTTTTATGGCATTTGCTTTGGCAAATCTTATTTATGATTATTGGAGTATGGGGATTTTTGATGTTTATAAGACGCTTGGAATTCCGTTTATTGCGATTGTATTGATTTATTTGGTGGATCGGAAGCGGTTGGTGAAGGAGGAGGGGTGAGGGGAATATTAGTTTATGCTTTTTTGTTATTTTTGAGAGTAGAAATAAAGGGTAATTCTGGTAGGATTATCAAGAAGTTTGATATCATTATGAAAAAACAATAAATCATTATAGAATGAATAAGCAACAAATTAAAAATAATATAAATGATTTACTTTCAAAGGGAGAGGCTAAAAAAGCGATAGACTTTTTATTAGGTAAAACTCAATCTAGACAAAAAGAAGAAGTAATTATTCTATCAAATCGTTACATCGAGATAAGGAGAAAGCAAAGGATAGGTATAGTTACTCTTCAAGAAGAACAGTTGGAATTGAATAGGATTAATGCATCACTATTACAGATAACAGACAAACTAATTATTGAGAATAATCAAAAAATGACTCAATCCTTTAAGAGTGATCATAAACAAGAACTAAAATTACCCAAAAGTAATCTTGCTTAAATTGTTTTAGCTATTTGTGCAGTAATAACCTTATTGTATACTATCAATTATAATTCATGCAAGAATGAAATAGATACAACCGAACAAAATGAACTTCAAAAGATAAACGAGGAAACTCAAAAAACTAAATTAGATTCTTTAGCTCAAATTCCATCTATTCAAGTTCCAGAAACTCAAAAAGAAATTCTAATTGAATCGCCTTCTTTTCATAGTGATTCAGAAATTGAATTGGCGGTTAAGTGCTTATTAAGTGATTCATCTTCCGAACAAAATGAGTTTGAAGAATTAATCATTGAGAGAAAATTTGAAAAAGCACTAAAAGCACTAGATTTAGCTCAAATAAGCGATACTGAAAAAGATAAATCATATTATTTCAATAATCGAAGAAAATCAATTTATCTCGTAAAACAATATGATGATATTGATAACGCATGGATAAGTTTTCCAAGAACTTTGATACTTACGGAAAAAGACTCAAAGTATGGTTTGTTCGACAGAGAAGGGAATGAAGTAAGTAAGCCCAAATTTGACAATATTGACCCTATCTTCTTTGGTAATCTTTATTGTACAGAATTAAGTGGAATGTATGGCTTTTTTGACGAACAAGGTAAAGAAATTTTTAAACCTATATTTTCAGATGTTGACCCAACTAGATATGATAATATGCTAATAGTGAAAAAGGGTGATTTATATGGTATTCTTGATTTTGATGGTAACTATATATTGAAACCAATATTTGAAGAATTTATAAGAGTATGGTCTGATGTTATTTTAACAAATACCAATGGAAAATGGGGCGCAATTGATTTAGTAGGGAATGAAATAATTGAGAATAAATATGATGAACTAGAATATATAAAAAGAGAAGAGGTTTATTATGCAGAAATTAATGGAAAAAATATATATCTTGATAAAACTGGAAAAGTCACAAAAAATCCAGCATTAAATTAGAGAAAAATTTGAAAACGACATCGAACCAAGTATAGTTGTATGTTTCTTATACACTAAAAAGCAACTATGGAAAACTAGTCATTTTACGAAAAACATATACCCATATTCAATCAAAATCACCCAAATTCCGCCGCTGATAAAAATACCACCCCAACCCAAAACTCCCCACCAAACTAACCCCAACCAACCAAATAGGCACCATCTCCACCGCATTCAAATCAATCCCCAAAACACCCTGCTGATGCCCATATTGCAATAAAATTTGTCCACCATTATAGGCGAGATGCGCAATAATAGGAATCCATAAATTCCGAGTCCAAACAAATAAATAGCCTAAGCCTGCCCCTAAAAAAAGACGAGGAAAAAAGCCTTGAAATTGAAAATGGATAAAACTAAAAATTAAAGCGGTGAGCCAAATAGCAATGTGATGATTTTTAGTCCCTTTTTCTAAATTTTGTTGGACAATCCCTCGAAATAATAATTCTTCCCCAATGGCAGGTAAGACCGCAATGGTAAACAAATTAAAGAATAGTTCGGAAGGAGCATTGACTAAAAGGAGTTGTTGAATCGTATTCGTGATTAAATTTTCTTGGTCAATGGCCCATTGCGGAATAGGTAGTTGTTTATTGATAGAAAAAATAAACTGGACTAAAGGAAAAGCAACTAGTAATAATAAGGTGGCAACTAAACTAGGCAATAATTTTGGAAATGGCTGTAAATTAATGGGCGAACGCCAATCTTTTTTATAAGTCATCCATAGAAAGGCGATGGAAGGCAAAATAAAGGTGCAACTATGACTAATGCACAAAGCAATTTTAATGAAATTTTTCTCTTTATTAGTCGCATTTTCTGTTAACCCTTGTACGGTTTTCATATAATCCATCCCCATGACCTGTCCTAAAATTTGGACGAGTACACCAGCAATAAAAGTGCCAAGCAAAGCTAAAAATAGGATTAAGACCAATCGCATAAAAATAGCATGACTGGAATTATCAGCAGGAGATATTTGAAAAGTATCCATTTAGGAATGTTTATCGGTTGTCAGTTGTCGAAGAAGATTTCAAAAAATCCTAATGCAAGAATTAAGGAAGTAGAGCTATTAACCGTAAAGGCCTAATGTTTTGGACGTATTACTGGATAACTTCCCGTTATCCAGTAATTTTAATAGTGATTTTCAAGGTGTTAAATTATCTAGCAATATTAATTGCCGAATTAATATTCGGAAGTTACTGGATAATAGGGACTCCAAAACCATTATCATTGAGATATTGCGGTCAATAAGTAGAGCGTAGTATATTATTGATAATCAGTAGTTTAATACTATGCTATAATTTAATACAGCAGAAAAAGGCTATTTTAGTTAGTCTAAACGAACTGACAACCGATAACCGACAACAGACAACCATTTATATTTTGACCTTAAAAGTATAATATTTCTAGTAGAATCAGGACATTTCTTTACGGTTTGACTAGCATTTAAGGCGATTATCCTTTAAATTTGTACGGTCTGGGTAAAACCAAATTCTAATTCACTTATAAGCCTAAAGCTGTGAATAAAAAACACGAGACCTTAGAAAGCTACTTAGAGCGTTTAGAGCAAGAGGCTACTAATGAATTACAAGAATTTGTAGAATTACACCCGTCGTATTATACAACAGATCACTTATTAGATTTGCGCCGACAATGGTTGAGCGAAATGCAATTATTTCGGCAAATGCAAAAAATGAATGTAACCATTGGTGCTTGTTCGCCTATTTGGTTATGTGTAGGTATTTTATTTGCGACCTTAGAAATGCAAATACTAACTGTTATTGCTTTTTGTTTATTCTCCGTATTTTTATTTACTTTCCTAGTTGCTTCCTTTGTGGTCAAAAAGAAATTTAAAAGTCGAGGCTATTTAGAATACATTGGCGATTTATTAAAAGATGAATTGCAATTAAGAGGTATTCGTGTACAAAAATTTGACTATAAAAAGAATGGATAAGAACGGTGTACGGTTTACTTCATCTAGAACTTTAGTCTTTAAGTCAGGCGATAAAATAAGTTAGACCATTTTGATTTTAGTTTAGTTCGTCAAAATATCGACTAAAGAGAGATTTTTGATGAGCTAAACTAAAAGCCCAAAGAAAATGGTCTAGGTTATTTTCGCCCAATTACTAAGGACGAAAATTTCCTTAAACTACAATAACTTTCCTAATTTCCTTTTAATTTCACTTTTAGACCCTATTTTTGCATAAAAGCCATTGATTTTGGAGATATTTGTCAAATCCAATGTGCTAATGCTCGTATTATATTACTACTCAGGCAAGATGCCTAAGCTATAGCTACACAAAACTATCAATAGGAAATGAGTCAAGAACAATTTTTACAAGACATCGAAAAAGGCTATACGTTTGAAGGGAAATCCATCACTTTGGGAGCGGCTATGCTCGATGGAGTGACCCAGAAAAATGCCTTGGTCAAATTGCCTTTGAGTACATTAAATAGACATGGATTAATTGCAGGCGCTACAGGTTCTGGAAAAACAAAAACCTTACAAATTCTGGCAGAACAATTATCTGCCAATAGTGTGCCTGTGTTATTAATGGATGTAAAAGGCGATTTGAGTGGAATAGGAGTAGCAAGTGAAGGGCATGCAAAAATTGAGGAGCGACATACTGCTATTGGTTTTCCTTTTAAGGCAGATGATAGTCCGATTGAATTTCTATCAATTTCAGAGGAGCCTGGTGCTAGATTAAGAGCTACGGTAACCGAATTTGGTCCAGTCTTATTTTCCAAAATACTAACCTTAAATGCAACGCAGAGCAGTATTGTTTCCGTTATTTTTAAGTATTGTGATGATAAGAGTTTACCATTATTGGATTTGAAGGATATGAAAAAGACCTTAACCTTCGTGATGGATGAGGGGAAAGAAGAATTTCAAGATTTATATGGCAGAATGTCTTCGGCTTCTATTGGGGCGATTATGCGAAAGATTATAGAATTGGAGCAGCAAGGAGCCGAACAATTCTTTGGAGAGCGGTCTTTTGATGTAGATGATTTATGTCGATTGGATGAAAATGGAAAAGGCATGGTGTCTATTATCCGTTTGACGGATATACAAGATAGACCAAAACTTTTTTCGACTTTTATGTTACAAATATTAGCTGAAATTTATGCGACTTTTCCAGAAGAAGGAGATATAGAACAACCAAAGTTAGCTATTTTTATAGACGAAGCACATTTAGTATTTAATAAAGCATCGGATGCTTTGATGGACCAAATTGAGTCGATTATTAAGTTAATTCGGTCAAAAGGGGTGGGCATCTTTTTTGTTACCCAAAATCCAGCAGATGTTCCTGATGCAGTATTGGGACAATTGGGTTTGAAAATTCAGCATGCTTTAAGAGCTTTTACTGCGAAGGATAGAAAAGCGATTAAGTTAGCAGCGCAAAATTATCCAATTACAGATTATTATAAAGTAGAAAAACTATTAACCGAATTGGGCATAGGAGAAGCGTTGGTGACCGTCTTAAATGAAAAAGGAATTCCGACACCATTAGCGCATACGATGCTAAGAGCGCCACAATCTCGGATGGATGTCTTAACGGAGATGGAAATTAGCACCATTTTAGGCAAATCTAAATTGGTCAAAAAGTATAATGAGGAAATTGATAGAGAAAGTGCTTACGAAATTTTGAATAAAAAAATTGAGGAGTATCAGCAAGAGGAGCATCAAGCAGAATTGAAAAAACAGCAAGAAAAAGCGACTAAGTCTCGCTCTAGAGGAAGAAGGAGAACAGAAAAATCTACATTTGAAAAAATAGTTAGTAATACAACGACTCGTCAAATTGGGCGAACAGTTGCCAGAGAATTAACGAGAGGTTTATTAGGCGTTTTAGGCATTAAAACATCTCGTCGAAGAAGCAAAAAGTCTAGTTGGTTCTAAGTTTAAATGAGTAAATATATAAATGATTAGATGAGTAAATGGTTGACACTTAGCCCAACATTTACTCATTTAATCATTCCCTAATTTACTCATTTCTTTCCCCTTAATAAGATTCCTTCTTACTAGGAAAGCTGCCTGCCTTCACATCTTTAATATAATCTTCCGTCGCTCCTTTGATGACGTCGAATAATTCGGCGTATCTTCTTAAAAAACGAGGTTTAAATTCTTTTGTGATGCCTAGCATATCGTGTGTTACAAGCACCTGCCCGTCTGTTCCTGGACCCGCACCAATACCGATGGTTGGAATCTGAATACTTTGAGAAACTTCGGTGGCTAAATGGGCAGGAATTTTTTCTAATACCAAACCAAAACAGCCCAATTCTTGTAATAATTTAGCATCAGATTTTAGTCGAGCTGCTTCTTCTTCCTTCTTTGCCCGAACAGTATAAGTACCAAATTTATAGATAGATTGTGGCGTTAAACCCAAATGCCCCATCACAGGTACACCTGCGGAAAGAATACGTTTGATAGACTCGGCTATTTCTTCTCCTCCTTCTAGTTTTACAGCATGCGCACCAGATTCTTTCATAATTCGAATGGCAGAATCCAAAGCCTTCATAGAATTTCCTTGATAAGAACCAAAAGGTAAATCCACCACGATTAACGCTCTTTTGACCGCTCGTACCACCGATTGTGCATGATAAATCATTTGGTCAAGTGTAATGGGTAAGGTTGTTTCATGACCAGCCATAACATTAGAAGCGGAATCACCTACTAAAAGTACATCTATGCCTCCTTCATCCAACATTTTAGCGGAAGAGTAGTCATAGGCGGTTAGCATGGCAATTTTTTCGCCTTGTTCTTTCATCGACCGCAAAACGTGGGTCGTAATTCTTTTAACATCTTTTTTGTGTACGGACATATTTTTAAGTTACAAGTTCGTAGTTGTTTAACTATACAACTAGATTAACTGGAATGAGTGATTTAGAATAATTAAATGTTTTGCGAGAGCTGTTCAAAATTAGGACGAAAGTAGGAAAAGAAAGTGACTCTGTAATAAGATAAAAATGAAAATAAAATAGAAAATGAAGATAAAAATAGGAAACTAGTCAAACTGTCAGGACGCCATTCTACATTTTTGTAAATTTGTAGACGTTTTGACCTCGTTGATTTTGTTCCTATTAAACAATAATTGACGAATTTGGCGGTTTAATGTGCAATTGACCCTCCGATGCCCAATGTACTAATGACTAAATTATGAATTTAAGATACACCTTACTTATTTGTTGTTTATTTACTTTTTTTTCTTGTTCGAATGAATTTGAATTAAATGCGCCTGCAAAAGAAATTCCGATTGTTTATGGGGTATTGTCTAGGTCTGATGATACACATTATATTCGGGTAGAAAAAGCATTTATTGACGAGAATACTTCTGCTTTGGAATTGGCGCAAGACCCAGATGCTTTATATTTTGAAGAGGTACAAGTTGAACTAGTGAGGGAAAATAATGGGGAGGCTTTTTTATTAGATAGAGTAGATGCAAGTCAATTAGGACTAGCAAGAGAAGGTGGAATTTTTGCGACCACACCAAATATACTGTATAAAATCGAAGCCGAAGAATTGAATTTACAAGAAGCAGAAACCTATCGTTTGAATATTCGCCGAGCAGCCGATAATGTATTAACCACAGCAATTACACCAATTGTAGGAGATGTCCGTTTAAATCGACCAATTCCTGGAGACCAAAAGCCACCTTTAAGAGTGGTAGCAGATGATGAATTGACCATCGTATGGGCAGCGGACGAGACAGCAAAATTATTTGATGTAACGATGATTATTAATTATGAAGAGTTGAATCCCAATGATGCTAACTCGGTAGTATTAAAATCTTTAGCGTGGTCTTTGGCTAAAAGTGTGAAAAGTATAGATGGTCCAAATCGAGTAGAACCAGAAGGGATTGAATTTTATCAATTTTTGAATGGGAATATAACGGTTGACCCTGCTTTACAAAGAGTTTTGAAGCATATTGATTTAAGAATCGATGCAGGAGGAGAAGAATTATTTAATTATATCAATGTAGGGCAAGCAAATACGGGGATTACCAGTGCGCAAGTCATTCCTAATTATACCAATTTATCAAGTGGCTTAGGCATTTTTGCTTCTAGAAATACCTTGATTGAAAGCGGTTTTGTATTGGATGCGCAAACAAAACAAGAATTACGAGATAATGATTTGACGAAAGATTTGAATTTTAGGTAGGGGCTGATTTAGCTAACCAGCAACCAGCAACTAAACCCTCTATTTACCTTCAGAAATAAGCCCAAAAGTATATTTATAGGAGAATCAGTTGGTTAATTAGTTTTAAATATATATATTCGGCAGATTTTGTTATTGAAATAAATAAAAGAATGGATGTTTTGTTTTTTAAATATACTTGCTATATTTGCGC
>JBGCFJ010000410.1:0-2787 GCA_045106885.1 Saprospiraceae bacterium | reverse complement strand
AAAAAATTGTTCCATCTCAACTTTCACCATCATCATTACTTTTTTTAAGTACCTTACACATGAAAAAAATTATACTTTTATCTAGTTTTATTTTTTGTATTTTTCAATTAAACGCACAAGATGTCGCTTGTGTACCCGACCAAACTTTCGCAGATTCTGCTCAACTTGTCTCTCCTTTACCACTTGACCCATCGACAGGAGAAGGAGGTATAGAGATGTTTCCAGCTTGTATTGGCGAACCTTATGAATTGGTTTTCACCTTTAGAATAGGAGATTCTACAGCTATCAATGGTTTTGGTGTTAATTTATTAAGAGCCGAAATTGCAACAACGGGTGGTGTAACAGGCTTACCAGAAGGCGTTAATTATTTTTGTAATCCACCTGATTGTATTTTCCCTGATACTACACTTGGCTGTATCGTCTTAACAGGAACGCCTACTGCTAATAATACGGTGGGTGTTCGTCCATTAGTCATTACGGCAACCGTTGTTGTCGATGGATTGGGGTCTATTACGGAAACTATTCCGGGCAATATATTTACAGGAGAATACAACCTTGTGCTCAACGAAGCAGGTGGCTGTGAATCTGTCAGCACTAATGATTACCTAGCACAAAATATTGCTTTAGCGAATATCCCTAATCCAGTTATTGACCAAACAACGATTGAAGTAACTTCTGATATTAGTGGCGATTTTCAATTTACTGTTCTTGACGTAGCGGGTAGATTAATGCACTCGGAGCAAATTCAGTTAACCTCTGGTTATAACTCCTTTAATTATGATGCTACTGATTTAGGAGCTGGCATGTATATTTATGCTATTAGTAATGGCACTGGAGCTATTTCTGAAAAAATGATTGTTGGGAGACGGTAAGCGTTGAGAGGCAGAAGGGCGGAGAGGCGGAAGGGCAAAGAGGTAGAGAGGCTGAAAGGCGAAAAAATACGGCTGCTTTGTTAGGCGCTTACACAAAATTTAAAACCAACAAATTTTCGATAATTTAAAATGTCGATAATTGTTAATCTCAAATTCCCACCGAAGGTGGTTTGAAATTGAAAATTAAATTTTACTTAGGCTGTTATTCAATGCT
This sequence comes from Saprospiraceae bacterium, assembly GCA_045106885.1. Lineage (GTDB taxonomy): Bacteria > Bacteroidota > Bacteroidia > Chitinophagales > Saprospiraceae > JAFMDF01. The sequence continues at coordinate 1,701 of JBGCFJ010000410.1, read as the reverse complement.
TTGACAATAATAAGCATAAACTGAAGCTGTTTTTTACACTGAATTATTGAAATCTTTATACTTTCGTAAAATAGAACGCCTGGTTAACTATCCATTTAGATAGCCAGGCGTTTTGTGTATCTAGTACTATCAGGGATTAGCTTTATAGCCCTCCCTCCCGTTTCACGGTTCATTCACTTGGAGGTTTCCCAAACCTCCATCCTGCGGAATCGTTCATTCACCTCACAAACTATTATCTATGAATCAGCAATCTATACACAATTTTCAATTTATAATTTTCAATTTTCAATTTTCAATTTTCAAAAAGACCTCTTTAGGTATCTTATTCCTTTTTATAAGCAGTTTTGGTCATGGTTTATTTGCCCAAACGGGTTGTCCAGATTGCGAAATTGTATTACCAGATAGCATTGGTCTGGATACTTTTTATTTGCAAGAATTTCCAGATGGCGAATTTAGGGCAACCTACGATGAGAGTATCACCTATCGTTTACCTACCAATACCTCTCAATTGCTGTTTTTGCTCCCTGATTTACCAGCAGGCATTGGCATTGGCAAATTAAGTATCAAATCCATCAATAATTTACCCGCAGGATTGTCTTGGGAACCTAACCAAAAGAGTCATGATTTACCAGATGAGCGAGATGGATGTATTCGGATTTGTGGCACACCGCTTCAATTTGGTTTATTTGAATTAGAAATTACCGTTACAGCACAAGTGTCTATTTTAAACCAAGATGCCACTTTTACCAGAAACATCTTCATCGCTCCACCAAGCACTACGAATAGCGGGTTTGCTATGACTAATAATGTGGGTTGCGGACATACAAGGGTTAGCTTCGAAAACAATAACCCAAGTGAAGGGCAAGAAGGATTTAGTTATAATTGGGATTTTGGCCTAGGTAATACCACTTCGGACGAAAATCCAGTACCACAGAATTATACCGAATCAGGAGTTTATCCAGTCAGTTATCAAGCAATTGTTGATACTGTTGGATACATCTTAACGGAAGTGAAAGTGTTGGAAGCAGATTGTAGCGATTTTTTGGGTAAACCAGATTTAAAAATAAAAATTACGGACTCAGCAGGAACAGTTGTATTTGAAAATGAAGCCATTCAAAATATAAATCCACCTGTTACCTTTCCTTTAAGTTTAGATATTTTCTCTGGTGATTATCAATTAGAAGTCTTAGATGGAGATAGTGGTTTAAATGGGCAAGACGATGTATGTGGTACTATTAATTTTAATCAATTATCTAATGGGGAATTATCAGATGGAGATTTAAAAGTCTCTATTGATATTTTTCACCCAGTAGATACCATCAATGTAGTGGATTCTGTAGTAATTTATGAAATACCTGCTACTCCTGTTATCAGTTTTGATGGTAATTTCATTTTCTGTGAAGGAGATTCTTTAGAATTGAGTGCTTCTGCACTATCCAATACCCAGCAATGGTATCGAGATTCTACGCCTATTAATGCAGCAACCGAAGCAACGTTAAAAATTACAGCAGATGGTGCTTATTATATTTCGACTATTAGTGAAAAAGGTTGTATTAATTCTTCTAGTACTGCCTTTTTAGGGCCTATCCCAGTTCCAGGTGCGCCTGTATTAAAACAAGAAGGCAATTTATTGAGTATTTTCAATCCAGCTATTTTACCAGACCCTTACAGTTTGCGCTGGTTTCAAGAAGGAAATTTACT
>JBGCFJ010000041.1:0-7146 GCA_045106885.1 Saprospiraceae bacterium | reverse complement strand
AATCTTTTGTTTTACCTGTCAATACATTGCCTAATTGAGCGACTTCCATTTCAAATTCATTGCAGGTAGGTAACCACAAGCATAGCAAAATAATAGGAACAAGAAGGGCAATAATTGTTTCATCTTAACGGATTTGGTAGTTCGACAAAGCTTTGTAAAGGATAAGATGCTATTTGATTGAAAAATGGTGGGTGTTAATGAAATGGCAGACATACCACTTGAAAATTGAAAATTATAAATTTGAAATTGAAAATTGTTACCCCTCAGCCGCCTGCAAAATATTACTATGTTCCAAAGTCCTAAAATCAACAGGCGTAACCGAAGAAACCCCCATTTCTTGCATGTGAACCCCATAAATAACGTCCACTGCTGCCATGGTTTGTTTGTTATGCGTAACCACGATAAACTGAGAACGCTCCGCAAACTTCTTGATGATATTATTAAATTTCTCAATATTTGCATCGTCTAATGGGGCATCTACCTCATCAAAAATACAGAAAGGAGCAGGTTTTAATAGATAAAGGGCAAAGAGTAGGGCAGTAGCGGTTAAGGTCTTTTCTCCACCAGATAACTGACTGATAGATTGAGGTCGCTTGCCTTTAGGTTTGGCGGTAATCGTAATACGAGAATCTAAAGGATTTTCTGGGTCTTCTAAAACTAAATCACAAATATCATCTACGGTAAACAAACTCTGGAAAACTTCGATAAAGGCAACCCTTACTTTTTCAAAGGCTTCTAAGAATTGAGCAGTTGCGGTGGTTTCTATCTCTTTAATGGTGTCTAACAAAGATTCTTTTGCCGAAACGACATCATCTCGTTGTTGGGTGATGGTGTCATACCGTTCTTTAATTTCATTATATGCCTCCACTGCCATCGGATTGATTTCCCCGTAATTATCCAATCGCTTTTTCAACTTATCTACTTTGGTTTGCAACTCGTCTCGTTTGATACCTTCTTTTGGTTCCATTTTAATCACCTCATTAATGGAGATTTGGAACTCTAATTTCATGCGCTCTCCGATGGAAGAAAGACTTAATTTTATATCGTTAAATTTATCTTTTAATTGATTAATCGAACTTTGCGTATCCAAATATTTTCGATTGGATTTCCGCAAATTATCTTCCATTTCAGTGATGTAGCTTCTTGCTTTGAAATAAGCTTGTTCGGCACTTCCCAAAGTTTTAGATCGTTCTTTTTTGATTTCGTAGGCATCTAATAACTTGGCGTCTAAAACCTTCATTTGCTTTAACAACTCGGAAATTTCTCCATCAGAACTATTAATAGTCACCAAATCATTTTCCAGTTTCTCTTTTAATTCTTGCAACTGTTTTTCTCTAAAAGTCAATTCCTGTTGGATGGTATTGACCATATTTTGTTGCTTAATGAAAGCAATATTCTTTTCATTGAATGAATGATTCGCTACACTCATCTTATTGGCCACTTCCTTGAAGGAATCATCCGTATTCGCTAATTTGGACTTAGCGGTTGCTGCTGTTTTTCGTTTTTCAATTAATTGCTCCTCAATGACTTTATTATCATCCTTAATTTTAGAAATACGCAATTGATTTTGCTCAATCTTTGTTGTTACTTCATTGGCAAAAGACTCAAAATTTTCTACCTTAGTTTGGACGGATACCTTTTGTTGAGATAACTGATTAAAAATCTTCTTTTCTGTATTGATGGAAACCTTACTGGAATTTTCTTTTAACGTTTTTAGGTCGGATTTTAATTCTAATAGGGTAGAAGTTAGTTTATCTTTTTGTTTATCTAATACGGCAATTTCTTTTTCTAAAATTTCTAAGTTTTTCTTACGACCAATTTTCTTACCTTCAAAAAGTCCAACAGAACCACCTGACAAACTAAATTTTCGCTTAATAAACCCACCACTTTGACTTAATAATACAATATTCGGGTCTTCCACTTTTTCATTTAATTCTCCTACTTCTTTTTGAGTGACAAAAACGTTGGATAATAAATGACTGACTAAATGGGTATATTTTCCATCGACTTCTACTAATTCTGTTGCTCTAGCAAAATTCCCGAAGGTCGTCATAGGCGGCGCATAATCGGCAAAAGCATCCAATAAAAAGAAATTGGCTTTTCCTTTCTGGGTACGATTCAATAATTTTACGGCATTTAATGCGGATTCCATATTCTCAACCACATAATAATTCAAATAAGGGTCGAGGTAATTTTCAATGGCTATTCTATATGCTTTGTTTACATAAATAATATCGGAAAGTAAAGGCGCTTTAGTTTTCCAGTCTTTGTTATTCTGTAAAAACTTAATAGATTCAGGAAAACCTTCCAAATTATCGACCATACTCTTGGTCAATTTGAACTCATTTTCTTTCGCATCTAATTTTCGACTAGTACTAGCAATTTTATCATTTAATTCGGAAATTTCTTTTTCTGTACGTTCAATTTCAATTTGCCGTTCCCCCTCTTTTTTCTCTAAATTTTCAATTAAAGTACCTTGCTTGGCTTCTTTTTCGGTTAGTTCTGTTAGTTGCGTGCCCAAAGTATCAATCTCCCCCTGTCGGTTCATAATTTCCTGCTGGTCTTGCAGTAAAGAACGTTCCAAGGATTCTAATTGATTGGTATTAATCGCTTTATTCTTTTCCAACTCAAAAATACCACGCTCCATATTCTGTTGCGCTTCCAAATATTGGTCTAAATCTGTTTTTAAGGTGGAATGATTTTTTTTGATTTTAGCCAATTCCTCTTCTGCTTCCTCTAATAAATCATCCAATTCTGCTTCTTTACGCTTTTCCTCATTGATGCGAGAACGATAGTCTACAATTTCCTCATCTAATTGGGTAATTCTAGATTTGGTAACATTTATTTGGGTGCTTAATTTAGCTTTATTGTCTTTAGTAAATAGCGAGCGTTGTTCTAAAATACGCTTCTCATTTTCCATTTCTCGAATATTGCCTACTAAGGAGTTTAAGGCTTTTTGACTATCCGAAAGATTTTTCTCGTAATCTAAGTTTTTCCGCTTTTCTTCCTCTATGGTCGCTTCTAGTTGTCGATTGTCTATTTCCAATTGACGGAAACTATCCATTTCGGCCGTTAACCGAGCTTCGATGGATTTATAATCTACTTTATATTCAGCTACTTGAAAAACAGCTAAATCAAGGGCTAATTCCTTGTAATCTTTTTTGATGGCATAATATCGCTCTGCCCGTTTTGCTTGCTTTTCTAGGGATTTTAAATTGCCTTCAATTTCAAATAATAAATCCTCAATTCGTTCTAAATCGGCTTCAGTATTTTTGAGTTTATTAAGGGTTTCCCGTTTTCGTTTTTTATATTTAGAAATACCTGCTGCCTGCTCAAACATTCGACGTCGAGCATTTTCTTTATCACTTAATAAATCATCCACCATATTTAAGGCGATAATTGCATAAGAATTAGACCCAATTCCAGTATCTAAAAACAGGGAAGTTACATCTTTTAAACGGCAGGGAACATTATTTAAGCGATATTCACTTTCTCCACTTCGGTAAAGCATTCTGGTCACGGTGACCATATTGTATTCGGTAGGTAAGAGATTTTTAGTGTTTTCAAAAGTCAAGGAAACAGAAGCAGCCCCACTTGCCTTACGTTTTTTAGTTCCGTTAAAGATGACACTTGTCATCTTATCTAGCCTTAATTCCTTACTCTTTTGCTCCCCCAATACCCATCGGATAGCATCTACAATATTGGATTTGCCAGAACCATTTGGTCCAACAACCCCAATCACATCTTCATTGAAATGAATTTGAGTTAAGTCAGCAAAACTTTTGAATCCTTTAATTTCTAGTGTACGCAATCTCATAACTCGCAAAAATAGGTGTTTTATTGATGTTTTTAGTAAAGTTTAGAAGGAAGTTTTCCACAAATTAACAAAGTGAAGTACTTGATAGATATTCTATAAGATTTTTGCAGTTTCATAAAGAATGTCTGATTTAAAAAATGATGGAAAAACAACATTCAATTTAATTTTTCTATCCTGTTGACTTGAAAAAAAATAAAATTAAATGGACGCCAAAATTTGACAAAGAAGATTAGTTATTTAAAATAAATTTCTATATTGTTGTTTTATTTGTCGTCAAAAGCGGTACAATGAAACTAAATTCCAAAAGACTTTTATTACGACCAATTTCTATCATTGATTTATATGATTTATTTCATTTACAGTCTAATGAAAAAGTCGCTAAATATAATACGATAGGCATTCCTGATGATGTTAATTTTACCCAAACTTTAATTGAAAATGCGGTTAATGATACTAAAACTTATCATAAAACCAATTTTTGGTGGGCGGTTATCTTAAAAGAAAACAATCAATTTATTGGAGAAGTAGGTCTAAATTTATCTTTAACCAAATATAAAAGTGGAGAGATTTTCTATGCGATTAACCCAAAATTATGGGGGAATGGTTATGCTACCGAAGCAGCAGCAGCTATCTTAAATTTTAGCTTTGTTGATTTGAATTTACATCGAATTACTGCTGGTGTTGCTACAGAAAATGCAGCTTCTATTCGTTTATTAGAACGTGTAGGAATGATCAGGGAAGGAAAACATCGGAAGATATTACCCATCAGAGGAGAATGGTGGGACAATTATCATTATGCTATTTTAGAGGAGGATTTCTTTTTACAGGATGAACGAGCGTTCCCGTAGGGTGAATGTTTGGGAAACATTCAAGCGAGAGAACTGCGAAGCGGGAGGGAGGGCTTCAAGAAGAAATGAATATTATCCAGGATTAACAGGATTTTGACGATGTTAGAAAAACTTCACTCCTTAAATACTTCCATAATTCAGCCCTTGTACTTACCTTCGCATTTTAATTAAAAATATTATCTCCATAAGTTGTTTGGCAGACCTCCGATAAAAATCGGAGCAAGCAGTGTACCACATATCGTATACTGTAAACCGAAAAAAGTCTATCATAATGAGTACCAGAAATATAATTGCTTTTATTCTAATTCTAGTTTCTTTAGTTTGTTTATATCCAGGTTTGACTACGCCTATGATTAGTTTGAAAATTGGTGCAAACTTGCCTTTGGTTGGTGAATTAGTGGTACATGAAACAACTCAGACTATCTTGAATACGATTCAAACTTTACACGAAAATGATAATTCTATAGTGGCAGGATTTATCTTTTTATTCAGTGTAATTATTCCGATTATGAAGGCAGTTATTTTGCTATTGGTTTTATTTGTGAAGAAAATGGGAATGCGGTCTAAATTACACAAATTTGTTGCTTTTATTAGTAAATGGTCCATGGCAGATGTTTTTGTAGTCGGCGTTCTATTGGCAACTTTAGCGACTTCTTCGGAGGATGCCATTGAAGCACATTTACATGAGGGTTTTTACTATTTTGCGGCTTATTGTATTATTTCGATTATCGCATCGCAAGTGATGAAAGTCGAAAGTAACACAGCTCAGTGAGTTGTGACTGTTACGTTTTTCAAAGCTCACAGAGCCATGTCATCTAAAAATCAATATCTGATTCTGTCCGCATTTGTTCGGGTTTTTTCGAGCGAGCATAATTTAAACCATCTGCCCATAATTTTGCCATTAACGGTGGGTCGAATATAAAAGCATTCTCTACTAAAACATAAGGTGCGAAATAATAATCTATAGTTGCTTTTTCACGTAGACTTTCAAATTTCCCTAATAAAATATCATCTTTTCCTATCTTATCTAACATAAATTCAAAAGCGCGCATCAAAACATCAAAAGGGTCAGAAGTTCTAAGGGAAACCGTACTGATTTTTTCAGGACGTAAGAAAATGGCATCGACATGTTTAGCTCCCATATCTAAGGCAGGGTGAATCGGTAAATAATCTCCAAAACCTCCATCTGCATATTCGTGACCATTCTTAATGACAATACTCATGAAAGGCACAAAATTGGCAGAAATCCACATCCAATCACAAAAGTCTTCATAACTATTATCTCTAATGGATTTATACTCTGTTTTCCTATTGGTAAAATTACAAACCGTTACCATTACTTCTTTTTTGGAAGCAATTAAACGGTCATAGTCTGATTTTAAAAAAATACGGGAAATTAATTTTCTCAATGCACCACTATTGCCAAAAGTCTTTTGCTTTTGGAGAAACATTTTAATCGAATTAAAGTGATTAATCTTAGAAGTATAAATGTTGCCCTTTTTTTTAATAATGAATGGACAATTACTGAAAATATCTTTTTGAGTCACTTTTGTAAAAGCGGCTTTAATCCTATCTACATCTCCTAAGGCAAGTAAGGGCAATAAAAGACTACCTGCGGAAGTGCCCACATAAATATCATAGTCTTTTTGTTTGTCTTTAATTAGATATTCCGCAACACCTCCTGCAAATGCTCCTTTTGCGCCTCCACCTGAAATTACTAATGCTGTCATAAATATATATTATAAGGTATTATGTTTTTTCTTTAAAAAAATAGGATTAAATGATTTTTGATATAGACAAAGAATCCTAATTTTGGCGCTAAAATAAACGAAGCGATGAATTTTGAAAAACTATTTCAATATTTAGTTGTTTTTTTATGTTAAATCAAGGAAATAGTTTTGACTAAACCCATTAATTTACTTAAAACTCAAAAATAAACGTTCTTTCATAAATGCTGTAATCGTTTCAATTTTAAAATATTTGCTGAATCAAAAGAGCGAAAATAGGAAGTTGAAATAACTGTTTATGGAATTTGTCAAAGATTTGAATATATTTATTTAAAATCGAATTATAATTTTAGAATAATGATTGTATTACTTTCTCCTGCTAAAACTTTAGACTATAGTCCTGCTACAATAGGGACACCTACTACTCCAAGATTATTGAAAGATAGTAGCAAATTAGTCAAAGTTCTTAAGAAAAAGACAGTAGACGATATTAAAACACTAATGAAAGTTAGTGATAAAATTGCAAATTTGAATGTAGAGCGATTTCAACAATTTGCTACTCCTTTTACAACTACTAATGCCAAACAATCCGTATTAGCTTTTAAAGGAGATGTTTATCAAGGCTTGGAAGCAGATTCTTTTGATGAAGCAGACCATGAATTTTCACAAGCCCACCTGAGAATTTTATCTGGTCTTTATGGTATCCTAAGACCAATGGATTTAATGCAACCGTACCGTTTGGAAATGGGAACGA
>JBGCFJ010000409.1:0-4174 GCA_045106885.1 Saprospiraceae bacterium | reverse complement strand
TAGGACTACTAAGAAAAATTTGAATATGTATTTCTTGACACGGAGAGACAGGGTTTGAAATTATGATTTTTTATGTTTGCTCATTATTCAACATAAAAAGACCTACAAAAACATATTTTTTCCTAGTTCTAAGATAACTGGGGGCGGCTAGCTAAAATGTGCCTTTAGGTACATGATGTAGGTAGAAAATGGTAAGGATAAGGCCTTTCCGTGCCTTTAGGTACGGTATATATCGTACCTAAAGGCACGGAGAACAACAATGAAATCCAATTTTCTACCGATATAAAGTTCCTAATGGGACTAACCCCAAAAGAGCATAGAATTAGATTTTTTTCCTAATAAATCCGTGTTTCTCCGTGTCAAAAAAAGCTTAATTCTTGTTCTTAACAGCTATAGATTCTTAATGACTGCGGCCGTTACCCGTTCACTATAACTATTAATTTTCCAATGACTAGGACTCCATCCTTTTAGAAAGCGATGAAAATCCGCCCATGCTACTCGATATAAAGACCGCCATTCCTTTTCTAGGTCGTCATTCCTTTCGACCAGTTCATTTTGTAAATGTTCAAAATAGGTATCAAGGATTTGGTTTTCCAAACGTTCGCATTCCCGCTCATTCAGACAACTGCCTATAAAATAAGCCACATCTTTCATGCCACAGCCACCACCGACATACTGAAAATCTACACCACTAACAGCGCCATTTTTACCAAAACAGAAGTTGGCTAATTTGGCATCTCCGTGAACAAACGTTTTATACTTACAAGTAGTCAATTTTTTATCAATGGCAGCAGCAGCAGCTTTCAATTTGTGGTCATTCAAAACTTCTAATTCCTGCGGTCTTGTTGCCAAATGCCAATAAGTACCTACTTCCCAAAGTCCAGCTGGCGTTTTTCCTAAATAACTGGCATGAAATTTTGCCAACCATGCCAAACACGCTGCTATTTCTTTCCAGATGACTCGATGCTTCCGTAAAGGATAACCCGCTTCATCCAAATCTTCTAGAACTATCAACACTTCCTCATTTTGTGTTTCAATTGCTAGACATTGTGGTAAACGGGCAGTACTATTTTTACTGTATCTTTCATACCATTGAGCTTCTACTTGGTAGGATTTAACTTTTCGTTGATGACCGATATCCGTGTTCCAACCCCGTGGGTGATTGCTATATTTGGGCAACTGGACGTGCTTGATAATGACACTTTTGACGGTAGCATCCTTCAATCCAACTCGGATAATTTTCCCGTACCCACTCCACAATTCTTGGATGATTTCTTTTTCAAATAAAGAAGCTGCTCCTGTGTTTTGTAGAATGATTGATTTAAAATGTTCATTCATTGGGCAAAGGTAAGAAAAAACAACCCCTACTTCACCTCCCACTCCTGAACCCCCACAGAAACCCCATCCTGCCCAGTAATTTCCAAACGCAAAGCAGTCGTCCGAACAGGTTCAAATTGCAAAGTATCCCAACCATCTTTGGTAATCGTAAGTTTATCGGGGCTATAAACAGGCCGCCATTCGCCAGCCTCCAAATAAGAGACTTTCCACGAGGCAGGGATGCGACAACCCCCTTCCGTAGCTTCATCGTCCAACCAATAGATGCGAACGGTGCCTACTTCTGTGGGTTTGTCTAAGTCATATTGTACCCATTCGGTCGTACCAAATTTAGGCCACCAATGTAAAAAAGGATTTTCTTTATCATGGCTATTTTTAGGCAAATATTGGTCATTAATACCAGTCAAAGTGCCTTTATATCCCTTGGAGGCAGTTATTTTGCTAGTAGAAGCAATGGTTGGTGTGGCTAGTGGACGGGTTGAGGTTAAATCAATGGGCAACCAAACTAGCATATTGTCTTTCCCTCGATTGGCCCAAGTAAAATAAGGAATGGCTTTAAAGTCAGTCGGGATTAAATCACCATTTTTAGTAGAATCTTTGACCAGAAATCCTTTAAAATCAATGGTTTGTACACCACCTAAAAGTTTGGGGCTAAACGTGGATTTAAATTTCGTTTCATCTGTAATTAAGGTACTTAAAATGCGGTCGTCTGGTTGGTCTTTTCCTTCCAAACAATACATTAATGGTCCTCGTTGTAAAGCAACTTTACCATCATTTTCGGCAATATTACCATTCGCAGTTACCTTTTGAATGGGCATTGGCATGATTAATTCGACTTTATCATTTTTTCGCCACTTTCTTTTTAAAATCGCATAGCCATTTTTTATTTTAGGTTTCACTAATTTCCCATTGAGTTTTAAAATCAATTGTCCCGATTTATTATCAAAACTATATAAACTGCCAGGGACTGCATCTCCTCTTGCCCATCCCGGAATTCTTATCCTTAAAGTGAAAGAATTCGGTTTTTGCGGTTGTACCGTAATATTTACTTTCCCATCGTAAGGGTAGGCTGTTTCTTGGCTTAATTTCACAGGGATAATTTGTCCTCGACTATTGATGTTTTCTACCGTCGTTTCGCTAGAAGCAAATAAATTTACATAAATATTTTTGCTGGATTTTGAATAAATATAACTGGGTAAGGAACTATAAAATCGGGATAGATTTGGGGGACAACAAGCACAACCAAACCAAGATCTACGTTCCACATTTTTCCGAGCTTCTAAGGGGTTTGGGTAGAAAAAACTCCCGCCATCTAAAGCCAATCCTGCATTCAAGGCATTGTATAAAGTTCTTTCTAAAACATCATAATATTTACTGTCGCCCGTCAATTGGAACATGCGCCGATTCCACATGACAAAGGCAATGGAAGAACAAGTTTCGTTATAAGCACTATAATTGGGCAATTCAAAAGGTTCGGAATAGCCTTCATTGCTACCCGTAGAACCAACGCCGCCAGTAATATACATTTTCTTTTGTACGATGTTTTCCCATACTGCATTCATAGCGGATAAATAGGCTTGCGTTCCTGTATGTGCCGTAACGTCCGCCGCTGCGGAGAACATATAACCCAATCGCACGGCATGACCAACTGCTTCTCTTTGTTGGCTAACTTTTTGGTGATTTTGCATATAGGCTTCGCCATATCCTCTAGCTTCTAAGAAAAATTGGGCTAAATTCAAATATTTATAGTCCCCTGTATATTCATAAAGCCGTACTAAACCCAATTCAATTTCTTGATGACCAGGCGCTTTTTCGATTTTACCAGACCCAAATTCTTTTAATAATAAAGCTGCATTTTTTAAGGCTATATTTAATAGGTTGTCATTATCGGTAGCTTCTTTCCAAGCAACTGCTGCTTCGTATAAATGCCCTGCATTGTACAACTCATGGCTATGATGGTCTGTTTCTTCCCATCGCTTATTAGCGGCTACCGTTAAATTGGTAGGTTTTCCATCATAGTCAGTTGTTTCGCCTTTTTTGTTATTCGTTTCTTGAATAGTTAACCAAGTGTATAAATACCCATCAGTTTCCTGTGCCGCTGCAATTTTATTAATCAAGGCATTGATATAAGTGATCAGTTCAGGATCTTTATTTGTCTGTAAATAATAGGCTGCCCCCTCAATTGATTTATAGATGTCCGAGTCGTCAAATGCGTAAGTCGTACAAAATTTACCTTCGGTTGTGCCTGCTGCAATTTCAAAATTCTTAACCCGTCCAGTTGCTTCTGATTTATCAAAAGTGAGTGGGACGGTAACGTCTTGTACCGCTTGGATGCGTGGTTGCCAAAAATTATCCGTCATTTTCACTTGGTGAAATGGGATGGGAGAGATGCCATATCCTGTTTTTGCGCCTTGACCAAAAACGAAGGTGCTTAAAAAGAGTAAAAGATAGGTAATGTTATTTTTCATGATGGAATAGATGTTTTCTCTACTATAAAAAGATGAAAATTAGTAAAAATAATTTGAGTATATCACAAAATGATGAATAAATAACTGGTAGTAAAGCTGAGTGACGTAAAAATAATATGTTAATTTTAAAAAATGAGTAGTAGCCGATATTTCGAGTCTCCAGACTCGGAATCGCTATCTGGTCGTCTCCTGACGACCGAAATATCGCTAGTTTTTGTAGATTATGGTCGTCTGGAGACGACCAGATAGTCGTATCGAGTCTGGAGACTCGATACATCGAATCCTAAAATTAACAAGTTGTTTTTTAAGTATCACCCTAAAAAATTGATAATTATTCATCACCCCTTAATCTTCTTCGCATTAATCTCATG
>JBGCFJ010000408.1:0-8360 GCA_045106885.1 Saprospiraceae bacterium | reverse complement strand
AATCGTGTTACCGCTGTACTCAAACCTACTCAGACCAGAGGTCTAAGCTACAATTCTCCACCCATATCATTTTGAACCGTAATAATCATGTTTTAGCACCTAACCAATGCACCAAATAAATTTCTTAAAAATCGTAAAATTAGCCTGGCAGGCTTATGATGAATCTCGAAAGATTCTAACCATAGAAGATATTAGCGCCAAAGTATCCACTAATCATGTCTATCGAATCACTTTTGAAGGAAATTTATCTATCATTGGTAAATTATCCTACTTTGGCAGGCATGAGCATTTTATAGAAGATCATACCATTATTAATTCCTTGTCTAATAATTTGCCTTCGCCTTATGAACATTTTTTATCAAGGTCTTTAATCAAAGGCAATGAATTATTTGTCCATCGGTATGTGGATAGTGTGATAGATGCGTGGGTGGTTTTTTATCGACCCATAAAAATTAAACATAAACTTCCCAAACGATTAAATGAGGTTCAAATAACTAAACTTGGGTCAGAGATGGCTGCTTTTCATAAAGCCTGCCATTTAATTAGAAATACTTTACCGAGTGCTTCTAAAAATCTAAATACAGATATAGCGCATTTATTAGAAATTGTAGATTCTGAATTTGGCAGTTATGAACATCGAGGAAGAGAAGCGATTATCCATGAACAAAGTAATTTACTTTTTGAGAATCTGGAAAAATACGATTTCCATAAATTGCCCAAAATACCTGTTTTTGTAGATTGGAATATTGGTAATTTTTCTGTGACCAAATCGTTTAAATTATACTCTAGATGGGATTATGATTGGTTTAGAATGAGTGCTAGAATTTTGGATTTTTATTTTTTAAGCAGGGTCGTTTCTGACGTTGGTGACCGTACCATTTTTACTTATAACATTGGACCTTTGATGGAAGACCGATTTGTGCTGTTTTTGAAAGCCTATCATGCCGTTTTTCCATTGACCAAAAATGAAATCTTTTTATTGAAAGAGGTCTATCGTTTTTTCATTTTAAATTATGTCATCAAGGATGGGCGCTATTTTTTCCACGAAATTTATGCTTCTAAATTACAACAACAAGCTTGTGCTAGTTATTTTGATTCTATAGAGGCAGTATTTGATGGGGAAAAACTATGGCAGTTAATCACAAAAGAATAAATGGTTCTTTTCGTTTTGCAAAATTGTCAAAGAACCGAATAAATTAATTTTTCGCACACCAAAGACCGTAAACCGTCTGCCGTACACCGTAAACCGAGTAACTATGCAACAAGTATCTTTTCGAGAAATAATCACGAATTATAAAGCCATTTTCCTAGATTCTTATGGGGTATTAAAAAACCATAGAGGCTTAATTCAGGGGGTGCCTGCCATTATTGAGGAAATTAGAAAAGCGGGCATTCCGTTCAGAGTTTTAACGAATAATGCGGCTAGAACGGCAGAAAGACAAGCCAATAGATTTAAAAGACAAGGTTTGTCAGGTATTCTACCAGCAGAAATTATTACCTCTGGGATGATGGCAAAAATGTTTTTAGCTAATAAAATAAAAGCTGGGAAAGTCGCTTATTTGGGGACAACCCAAGCAGCAGCCTATATTATTGCAGCTAATTTGGAAGCGATTCCAGTAGGACAAGTAAATGATAGCAATATAGAAGAAGTAAGTGCGATGGTCTTTTTAGATGACGAAGGATTTGATTGGAATTATGACATTAATGCAACGGTTAATTTACTAAGAAAACGAAATATTCCTGCCATTGTCGCCAATTCAGATAAGATATATCCAGTCGCTAAAAATGATGTGTCGATTGCCACAGGAGGTATAGCGCAGTTGGTAGAAAGTATTTTAGGGCGAGAATTTATCCATTTTGGCAAACCAGATTCTCAGATGTTTATGCATGCTTTTGAGCAATTACCAAAGGATTTAAATATTCGACGACAAGATATTTTGATGGTGGGAGATACTTTACATACGGATATCTTGGGTGGGAATAAATTTGGCGTCAATACATTATTGGTTTTATCAGGGAATACGAGGGAAGCAAATTATGAAACCTTAGTCAAAGCATCAGGAGTAATTCCCGATTTTGTGAGTGCTTCTATTGTGAGTTGATTTTTTTTTAACAGTAAAAAGACTGTTCTAAGTAACGGCAAAAAAATAACTATTGCTTAATTTGGCAAAGCCATTACCATAATGAGAAAATGAATAAATGAGTAAATCTTAGCACAATGCTCCCATTTAATCATTTATTCATCTACTCATGTATTCATTTTGCCAGATATGCGCAAAAGATAATTGATTAGAAATTATTGAGGAACTGTCTCCAATCCTTCTTGTTTCCAAGCGGTAATCCCACCTTTTAAATTATGATAGCTGGAAATCCCTGCATCTTCTAATGCTTTACAAGCTTTGCCGCTTCGACCACCACTTTTGCAATAGACCATATAAGTTTTGCTCTTGTCTAGTTTGCCTAATTCTACTTTAAAATTATCATCGTAAAAGTTCATCACTTTTGCACCAGGAATTACCCCTTGAGCAACTTCTTTGGGCGTGCGTACATCTAACACAACGATATTGTCAGCTTTTGTCGCAATAGCTTTAAATTGAGTAGGTGTTAAATCTACAACTGTTTTTGTCGTCGTAGTCGTAGCAGTAGTCGCTTGTTGGGTATTTGTTTGGCAACTAAACATGACCAATACAAATAATAAATTGAGGATATTGAATTTGATAGATAATTTCATTTTTGAAAATTGAAAATTAGGAGTTGAGAAGTGAATATTTTAGGAAGTTTTTTAAAAACCCGACCTATTATTGAAAAATGCTACTCTTCCGCTTCCACAGGAATATGGACTGGTTTAGCTATTTCCTGTCGAGTTGGTAAATTAATTTCATTCGTAGCGGGCGTAGGAACAACAGCTGATTTTCCGATGCCATTCATATTTTGTTGTATAAAACCACTAGGAAATTGTTCGACGCCAGGGAAGCCCAATTTAATATCTCGCCCATTATGCGGCACATAGGCCGTATCAAATAAGTAGTCCCATATTGCCAAGGTCAAACCAAAATTAATTCCAAAGTGACGGTCTTCGGGCAAATGATAGGAATGATGCCAGATATGCATTTCTGGGCTATTAAAAATGATTTTCATCATAGGGCCCATTACAATAGCGCCAATGGCTATGCAAACACCAATCGCTAATAGTTGGGTTACTAAAGTAGGGTCTTGTAAAATGTGAATATCCAATAAACTATTCGCTACTAGAATACCAATTAGACCACCAACAATACCACCTGTCAATCGACCACTAACCGTAATATTTGCATGATTATAATGACCCCAAGCCAAGGCGAAAATATGAATGATGAAAAAATCATACAATCCTATTCCCATTAAAGCCAGCGGAATATACTCTAAACTTCGATAGACCACATTTTCCATCCAATGATAGCGCAATTGTGCGGCAAAGCCCATTTCTTCCACCGAATGATGCACCTTATGGAATTCCCATAAAAAATCAAAGCGATGTAAAAGTCGATGTATCCACCATTGCACAAAATCCCTAACCAACATCCCGACCAATAAAACAGCCCATAAAGGCCAACTATTCATCGGATTTAAGGCTTGTAAATTAATGCCTGAAATTGCCAGAATCCCATCATTAAATAAATTAACAATAAGGTCGGAAGCAGCATTATAAATAATCAGCGAAAACAAAAAGAAGTTGAAAAACATATAAAAAGTATCCAACCAAAAATCCTTTCTAGGAATGGCTTGTTTTTTCCGCCAAGGAAGGACGACTTCTAAAATAAGAAAAGCCACCGATACCAAAATCAGCCAATAAAAGTAACTATGCCAACTGGGGTTAAATATTTCGCTCAAGAAGTAATTCCAATAGCCTTTATAACCGTTGATGAAAATATTTAAGTAATGTTCCATGCTTTATAATTTTTAAAATTGGGGTGATGAGGTGATGAGATAGATTAGTTAATGAGACCTACTAGAGCGATTCTCATTATTCTCATAAATCTCATTCCCTCATTTATCTTCTAATTCCAAAATATACCACTCAACCGCCGCCACATCAATATTTGTCCGTCGGCCAACTTCTTTCGGTGCATAATTCTTAGCTAAATAATCTAAAATTTTGGGTTCATTAACGCCTAAGTCCCAAAGTCCTTGTGTTGCTTGCATCCAACGAATCATTTGTTGCCAGCCTTCTCTAGTCGCACGGTTTTGAGCCACTAATTTACCAGAGTGACAAGCGGTACAATTGGCACGAACAATATCAAAATGCGTATCATAAATCAATCCAGTTTGAACATGAATACCATTTTCTACTTTATCCCAATCATCGGCAACCGCAACGGGTGTATTGATTCGATTACCTGCTTTAATAGGCGTTTTTTGAAAATCAAATTGATGACCAAAAATGGTATTTAATAAAAACAAGCAAATACCAAAAACAAAAACCTTGAGGATAGTCATCAATAAACTAAAATTATTGAGCCAAAGTTTAGTTTGTAAAGGATTTCTTTTTTTAGGCAATTTATCGGACATATTAATGTTTATACTAAAAAAATTGTAAGCCAGACCGTGTACCGAATACCGTAAACCGTGTACCGTCTTTAAACGATTTTTACTGCTATTCGATGACAAGCATTATTCAAATACCCTTTAGGATTCCAACCTGGTAAAACCATTGGTTGAGCTTTCCCTTCACTATCTGTCGCTCTTGCCCAAATTTCATAGTAGCCCTTTTTAGGAAATTTGATATTGGTAGAAAATTGTTGCCAAGCCAGTCGATTAGCAGGGGCAGTTAATTGACAAGTTTGCCAAGTTGAACCAAAATCAATCGAGTATTGCATCTTTTTAACTTCCAAATTTCCTGCCCAAGCATGACCGCTGACAGGTAAAGTTTGCCCCAATTGAATTGTTGCGCCCATTTTTGGAAAAGTAATTAAGGATTTTACAGGCATAGATTCAATGATACACATCTCCTCATTGGGTACTTTGGTGCCAGGAGGGACAGGTTTGCAGGGCACTCGATAAGAAGGGGCAGCCATTTTAGCGCCATCATGCACCTTATTCCGAATCACTATTTTATGCAACCATTTACCAGAACAAGAAGCAGGAAAACCACCAAAAACAAGCCGCAAAGGATAGCCATTTAAATAGGGGAGTGCTTCACCATTCATCGACCAAGCAATCAGACTTTCGTCCTCCATGGCTTTGCTAATTGGCACACCTCTAGAAATAGGATTTTTTGCTGGGTCGCCTGATAAGTGGGTATCTTTTCCATAATAACCAATATAAACCGCATCAGATTTAACGCCAACATCAGCCAATACATCTTTTAAGCGAACACCTGTCCAAGCGGCACAACCAACTGCACCAGTAGACCATTGATTGCCTTTGGCTGGAGGATTAAATTCTTTTCGGCCATTTCCACCACATTCTAAAGTCAATTGATACGTATAGTTTTTGAATTTACTTTGCAATTCCTTAAAAGTATAAGTCTTGGATTTTATGGCTGATTCTCCTTCAATGGTCAAGGTCCAAGTCGCTAAATCAATGCTAGACTTTTGAGGCGGAATCCCATTATTGCGCACAAAAAATCGGTCGCTAGAAGTTAAGGCCTCATCTAATAAATGGGGCGGTGCTTCCGCATTGATAGGACGGTCATTTAGTACCGTCATTTCTGGATGCTTATCAGGCAAGTTGACCGTATTGCTAGCTTCTAGCACTACTGGCAGCATATTTTTTGGTAAATGATTACCAAAAACGATGTCCATACCAAGCGCCAAAGATAAGGCGGTTAAACTTCCATTTTTTAAGAATTTTCGTCTATTAGAGCTGCCTTTTATTTTCATGAATTTTATCTTTTGATGCTGTTGTTTTATTCAGGATGAAAGATAGGAATAAAAATTTAATAGGGGGTAATCTAAAAGATATTTATACGCTGACATTAATTTTTTTGTGCGCATCTCAAATTGTCGTTCGTAGCTTAGACGGCTGGTCTGAGTAGCAATCACGTACAACTACTCAGACCAGCCGTCTAAGCTACTTTTAATGTTCAATTAATTTTAATGCGACATTTTGAGATGCACCCATTTTTTGTAATGCTAATATTAATTTAATTAGAATTGGAAAATTACATCCATTTGAATTGCTATAGTGTGACTTTTATCACACAACTAAAAAGATATTTTTAAAAAGCAATATCAAGGATTTTTTGTTGATTGAAATGGAGCTGGAACTAGGCAGAGATTCGCTTATTGGACTAAAGAGAAATGCAAAATATTTTTATATAAATAGCTTTGTTTGTAGTTGAATATTCTGTTTGTGGTATTTTTTTTAGCGATTATGAAATTTTATTTTATAAAACTTATTTTTTTGTAAAAATATTTTAATTTATAGAAAACAAATTTTCTTTGGTTTTTTTAACAAAAATTAAGATGAAATTTAGTTTTTAGACCCAAACCAAAAGAAAGATAAACTTTTTAAGGTTTTATAGTGCTTGTAAATAGTTGATAGTAAGTTGTTTATAAAAAAATATTTTTATCATTTCTTTGACTTAATGTAGATTACCTCTTAATTTTGCACTCGATTTAGAAATTTTGACTAAAAATAACCTTAAAATGTTGAAAAAACAGGCTTTAAAAACGAGCACAAAAATAACTTTTTCCTTACCTAAAAACGCCATTGCTGGCGCTAAAGAAGTTAGAGTTTTAGGCGAATTTAATAACTGGGATTGGGCTAAAGCTCCCGTTATGAAAGCGTCAAAAACAAATTATACGGCAACGATGATTTTATCTGCTGGCAAGCAATATCAATTTCGGTATTTAGCAGATAATGGCATTTGGGAAAATGACTGGGCAGCGGATAATTATATTCCATCAGAATTTTCAAATATTGATAATTCTGTCGTAGCAGTACCTGCTAAAATTGTCAAAGAAAAGGCAAAAACAACTAAGAAAGCAACAGCGAAGAAAGCAGTTGCCAAAAAAGTAAGTACTAAAAAAGCAACAGCGAAGAAAGTGGTCGCTAAGAAAACGACCAAGGCAGACGATTTGAAAAAAGTGGAAGGTATCGGGCCAAAGATTGCTGGGTTATTAAATGCAGATGGGATTATCACCTTTGCAGATTTAGCAAAAGCACCCATCAAGCAATTAAAAACTATTTTGGATAATGCTGGTAGCAGATACCGTATGCATGACCCTAAAACTTGGTCTGCTCAAGCTAAATTAGCAGCAAAAGGAAATTGGGAGAAATTGAAGGCTTGGCAAGGAGAGTTGAAGGGAGGTAAATAATCAAGCCTGTCAGTTTAATAAAATTTTAGTAGAGTAGCAAATCTAAGTAGTTAACCATGATGCAGTTTTGGTTAACAGCTTAGATTACTTAATTAAAGCAATATTCCATTGAAAGAAGCATATATAAAGTGGTACTCACCTAATCTTGGGAAAGAAATCGAAACCTTGGTCTTCGGTCATGCTGGGCATCCCGTAATTATCTTTCCATCTACGAAAGGTCGTCACCACGAAGCTAAAGATTTTAAATTAATAGACTCGGTACGTTGGTTTGTAGAAGAGGGGTTAGTGAAAATTTATTGCCCAGATAGTGTCGATGCTTATAGCTGGTATAATAAGCGGATTCACCCAGCGGATAGGGTGAAGAATCACCTTTGGTATGATAAATTTATCTTAGATGAAATCGTAGAACCAATTCGCAGAAATCATGGTTACCACAAAGTGGCAGTAGCAGGTGCTAGTTTTGGCGGATTTCATGCCACCAATTTTGCTTTCAGGCATCCTGACCGAGTGAGCCACCTATTTTCTATGAGTGGCGCTTATGATACCAAATCCTTTATGGATGGTCATTATGACGATAATGTCTATTTTACAAGTCCAATGGACTTTATGCCAAATAACAATCATCCTGATTTGTGGAAGATGCGGATTGTACTAGGCGTAGGAGAATGGGATATTTGTTTGAAAGCCAACCAAGATATGTCTGCTTTATTGAATAGCAAAAACATTCCACATTGGTATGATTTGCGAAAATGGGCAAAGCATGATTGGCCGCTTTGGAACCAAATGTTTCCACACTATTTATCATTAATCCATCAGTAAGGGATTGTGTGAAAAGTATCAGTTGATAAAAATTAATCTTTGTAACTTATTTAGGATTTAGTGAATGATTGTTAAAATTTTTTTATTGTTAAATTGTTGTATGACAATATGTTACGAGAATAATTTGTAAGTACTCAATATAGTAGCAAAACCAACTCGTCGGATGACTCCGTCGTCCGATGAGTTGGTTTAAATCATCCGACGACGGAGTCATCGGACGATTTAAACTAGATGATTGAG
>JBGCFJ010000407.1:0-11873 GCA_045106885.1 Saprospiraceae bacterium | reverse complement strand
TGGCAGTTGGCAGTTGATTGCCCACTGCCAACTGCAAATTGCCTACTGTAATTTAGCGAATATTTGCGGTGTTTCCCCTTCATATTGACTAATAAGTACTTACTATTAAATAATCGTCACTTTTGATTCAGGCTATTTTTTATCTAGACGAGGCAAAAAATCTTTGCATAGCCCCGCTACGGAAATATTTTTTAACATGAGCTAAGAAAGGAAGATTCGGGGTATCTTTATTTCTTAGTGAACCGCTTGCGGATGGGATGCTTAAAGTGGAAAAAGAGCCCATCATAAAGTGTCGATTATTTGGTTGTAGGTACTTACCTATAGTCCTACCTTCCTCATTGGTCGCTTTGACTGTTTATAAATTCAAAATAAGCTTTTAAAACACCCTCTGGAGCTTCCAATTGAGGCCAATGTCCAATTTGCGCCCCTAATAATTTGACAATCGGATTCGGAATCAATTCTTTATAGCGATTCGTCATCTGAATTCCTGAATTTGGGTCATAAGGGCCATTAATAAAACACATAGGGATGGAAGTTGTTTGCATGGCTTTAATCCATCGTTCTTGATGGTTTACTTTATCAAAAACTAAGCGACCGATGAGGTAGGCAATGTGCGTCCTTGCGTTCGTTAAAATATTATCTCCTGTTTTAGGAAAAAAGGACTTAACTTGCAACTATTCACAAACTGAAATTGTACTATTTTAATGAACGATTTTTTAGACATCATTCTACATACAGATGAAAAGCTACTGGACTTGGTGAACACCTATGGGAGTTATACTTATTTCATCCTGTTTATGATTATTTTTTGTGAGACAGGTTTAGTTTTTTTCCCTTTTTTACCTGGAGATGCCCTACTGTTTGCCGCAGGTATTTTAGCAGCAACGGGTGCTTTAAATGTACTGACCTTGGCAGGGATTCTAACCGCAGCAGCCATTTTAGGCAATACTTCCAACTATTTTATTGGTCGTTATGCTTCTCAATATTTTTTAAAAATAAAAAGTCGACTTTTTCATAAATATTTAAATGAGGCTCATGCTTTTTATGAAGAGCATGGAGGTAAAGCCATTGTCATTAGCCGTTTCTTTCCAATAGTGCGTACTTACGTCCCTTTTGTAGCAGGCGTAACTAAAATGGATGCTCGGATATATACTTTGTATAATGTAACAGGCGGTATTTTTTGGGTAGCACTTTTTGTTTTTGGTGGCTATTTTTTAGGCAATATCCCTTGGGCGAAAGAGAATTTTAGCCTAATGATGGTCATTCTTTTATTTTGTACGACCATTCCTTTTTGGATTTCTTCCTTTAAGGCTTTGCGGAAAAAGATGTAGTAGTGAGTCATTGGTCAGTAGTCATTAAGTCATTTGGGACTATTTGCCTAATAGTATAAATAGTTGACTATGAATTAGTCGTAATCGGATATTGTAGCCTGACACCCAATACCTGCAACCTGATACCAATACCCATTTGTCAACTGCACTAAGGTCTAGCACTCGTATGGTCTGAAATAACGACCCACTCTCCTTTTATTTTTTGCCACATCAAGGTGAAATACCCGCCAATAGGGCCGCTTGTTCTATCCAAATCCCATGTACCAATTAGCATAATGACTTTTCGGCTTAATTTTTCCACACTTTTTATACCAAAGGTTAATTGCCCCATTGCTGCACGGTCAGGATAGCGTTTGTGGTAGTTTTTTAACGTAGCTTCATAGCCATACGTGATACCTGTAGCGCCGACAAATTTTAGATTGTCGGATTCCCAATAACCATTCATAAAAGCATCAATATCGCCTTTATTCCAATCGTTTTGTTGACGGAGTAAAATAGATTTTACAGTGGCTATATCTTTGCTTTCTTGAGCAGTCAAGGAGAGCGGAAGAAGGAAAAGAATACTCAAAATTATAGCAGAAAATTGTTTTAAAATCATGGTGTTTTTCGTTTTATTGGATGGTTGAACTTTAGTTAAAAGATACCGACGAATTCATTCGGCTCTTATTTAGGTAAACTGTGACGAATGAATTTGTCGGTACCTTTAAAATAAAAGATAATCGAATTTAGGAAACTATTTTACCCTTTCCTATTGTTTTCCTTTGAAATTGATTTTTTACCTAAAAAAAGTACTTATGCATTTTGCTACTACCTTTCGCCAACGCATCCATGAAATATACGACCAATTATCCCAAATATCGGCTACAAAAGCTGCCCAAAAACCTGCACCTGATAAATGGTCCTCTATTCAAATAATGGGGCATTTAATTGATTCTGCTAATAATAATCATCGTCGGTTTACAAAAGCCCAATGGCAAGACAATATGATTTTTAACGGCTATGCGCAAGCAGAATGGGTGGAAGTACAGAACTATCAAGCGGCTGATTGGCAACAAATTTTAGCCTTGTGGAAATCGTATAATCTACATATTTGTTACCTCATGGAAAAAACACCCATAGAGAAATTAAATCGAGTGGTTAAGGAACATAATTTAGATAAAATTGCCATGATAACTGTTCCTGCTGACCAGCCAACTTCCTTGGGTTATTTTATGAAAGATTATATTTATCATATCGAACATCATTTTCGGCAAATTGAGGGAATGATAGAAGCCGCTATTGTTCACTAATCAAAAGTGGCATATTATTTTCTATAATATATGGAATGGTGCATGTCTTATTCGTTGCTCAACTTTAAGGCTATTGTTGATAGATTTATCGCTTAATTACTAACAATTAGGCAATTTACTAGTCAAACAATTCACCAATCCTCAAAATTTCCTTATCTTTCGGAAATTGTGAAGTATATTGAGAAAATTACACTAAGAACAGATTATGAAAGACCCGCTTTTTAAGATTCGGGAAGAAGGAAAATACGGATTTATCAATGCAGAAGGTGCTGTTGTCATAGAACCACAGTATTATGATGCGGAGGCATTTTATAATAATTTTTCCAGAGTTCGCTTTAATGATAAACTAGTCCCTTTGGACTGTATGGGGCGTTTATTGATGAAGCAATTATTCAAACACGTCGGCTATTTTGAAGATGGTTTGGCAAAAGCGCAATTAGTCAAACGCTGGGGCTATATTGACCGTCGAGGTAGTTTAGCGATTGACATTCAATTTGAGGAAGCAGGAGATTTTTATCAAGGATTGGCACCAGTAGCTACCAATGGGAAATTTGGGTACATCAATAAAACAGGGGATTTTGAGATAAATCCACAATTTGAGGTTGCTCAGGAATTTAAAGGAGAATTGGCAGCAATTGCTATTGATGGGGAATATGGATTTATTGATAGAAAAGGGAAGATAGCGATTCAACCAAAATTTGAATCGGCCGATTCTTTTCAAGGCGATATAGCAGTGATAAGAGAGGATGATAAATGGGGGATTATTAATAAAAAAGGGCATATCTTAATTGAACCACAATTTGACATTATCGAAGGTTTTTCAGAAGGTGATTTTTTTGATGGAATGGCATTGGTCGCTAAGAATGACAAATATGGTTTCATTGACAATACAGGAGAAATAGTGGTTAATCCTATCTATGATTTTGCGGGAGATTTTGGGGAACAAATGGCTTTAGTAGAAATCAACGAAAAATTTGGATATATTGATAAAAGAGGCAAATTATTAATCTTGCCTAAATTTGAAGATGCAGGCGTTTTTTCTGATGGTTTAGCACAAGTCAAAGTAAAAGATAATTGGGGCTTCATTGATACAGATGGGAAATTTGCCATTCCTGCCCGATTTGAAGATGTCCTACCATTTAAAAATGGATTAGCCTGGGTTTCTATTGATAATAAATGGGCTTATGTGGATAGATTTGGGGATGTAGTTTGGAAAGAAAAATAAGTTAAATTAGTAATGTGGAAAAAATAACTCCGATTAAAATACGGAACAGGCTTTGAACAACTATATCCGGACCACTTTTTAGAACGTTTAGGACGTCGAGGATTAGAACATTTTGTTAATGAAATTCTTGACGAAATGAATTTTCATAAAAACCAATTGAATAACTAAAATTAATACAGATAAAGTAATTACTACTATTAAGAAAAGTCTATATGACCTTAAAGATATAGACCATAAAGCACTTTCTAATAAGGAGAAAAAAGAACTGAAAGAAGATATTGAAGATGTAGAAAAGTTAGCACATAGTATACTCGCTAAAATTAAAAAATAAATAATTTTAATCATTCCCAATTCAAAACTACCCCAAAAAACACCGTTCGTCGATTCAAAAGCTTGCATCAAGGCAAAAAAACAGTTTGAGTTGATGCAAAATACCGCTTCACCAATTGTTCCTCCTGCTACAAAATCTATTCAAAAAGAACACTTTTTTATTAAATGTGATGGCAAAATAGAACGGATTCGTTTTGACGAATTACTTTATGTAGAAAGCATGCAAAACTATGTTTCCTTACAAACAGAACGAGGAAAATTTACGACTTTATTGACCTTGAAAAATACTTTAGCAGAATTGCCAACTGCTAGTTTTATGCAAATTCATAAATCTTTTATTGTCAATTTAGAAAAGGTACAAACGCTAGGGGATGGGCATATTAAAATAAAAGACCGTTTGATTCCGATTAGTCGGAGTCGGTTGGCAGAGGTGACACAGCGGATATTGGGGGATGATTTGATTAATTGATAGGAGTTAATCAAATAAAACATCCATAGTTAATTCATTTTGTACCAACCCCATTGAATATTGATTGCTTTTTAAACCAAAAGTGGTGATGAAAGTTAGGAACAAAGCTTTATTTGTTTTGGTTTCTGTTCGAAAAACAGTCATTTTATGCTTTAGATTTTGGGCATAGGATTTATTAATAACATAGATGTTTTGAGAAAATTTGATTTCAAAAAGGTTAATCACTCGGTCTCTTCTGTCCATTACCAAATCTATTTGCGCCCCATCCTTTGCTATAGAACTTTGCCAAGCAGAAACTTCTGTATAGACGCCGCTTATACCTAATGCTTTTTTGATTTGAGGAGTATGATAGCGACAAATACCTTCAAAAGCGTATCCACTCCAAGCTTTCCATTGAGGTAAATCCATTTGTCTCAACCATGCACCTGCTCCAGCTGCTTTGCTATTTTTAATGAATTTTAAGTAAAATAAAGAATAAGGGTCAGTCAATTGATAAAGTGTTGTTCTTTTCTTTTTTCCAAAAGGTAAATATTGTTGAATAAAACCACATTGTGCTAATTCTTCTAAAATATTAGTAGTCGTACCACCATTAGGTAATTTTGTTAGCTTGATTAGTTCTTTTCTAGATAAACCTTTTGCTTTGGTCGCTAAAGCTTCTATAATGGCAATATGTCTTTCCTGTTTTTTGAATAAAGAACGATAAAGATTTGTGAATTCGGTATGAAGTAAACCGCCTTGACTAAAAAATAAACGGTCAATATTTTGGTCAATACTTAGCTTAACATCGACTTCATCTAGATAGAAAGGAACACCGCCCATCACCATATATAATTGAACCAACTGATATCTATCATACATTGCTCCCTTGGCTTTTAAAAAGGCTTCTGTTTCTCCTAATGTAAAGGGCTGTAGGTGAATTCTAGTAGTCACTCGATTATGCAAGCCTCCATGATTATTAATCAATTCATTAATCATCCATGAAGTTGCTGAACCACAAACAATCAATAAAATATCTTTTCGATGATACGCCCAACTATTCCAAAAATACTCTAGCGAACTAATAAATTCGGAGCGTGGGGTATCCAACCACGGTAACTCGTCAATAAAGATGACTTTTCGTTCGGTGGTGTTTTTTTCTAAATAATTGATTAATAATTGGAAAGCTTCAAACCAGTTATTAGGTACTGATTTCTCTTGCATAGAAGTATCAAATTTTCCTAAGGCAGTATAAAAATTGAGGAGTTGCCCTTTTAATTTGGTAGTAGATAGACCTGTCATGTAAAAACTATAGGTCTTCCCAAATAACTCTTTTAATAAAAAAGTTTTGCCAACCCTTCGTCTACCATAGACTGCGACAAACTCAGAACGCTTGCTCTGATACAATTTCTCTAAGATTATTTTTTCAGCCAACCGCCCAATAATAGTAGGACTATCCATAATTATTTATTTTATATTTAGCTATATCTAGGTAAATATACATACTTATAGCTAAATATAAAACTGTAATCAGCTATAAGTGTGTTTTGGAATAGACTTATAGCTGATTATAAATGAGATATTATTTAATAATACCCTTTATTTTTCCAATATTTCCAAACCGTAATTGCTTTAACCACTTCTTCGCTTGCGCCTATGGGCATTAAGTCAGCAATTTCCATCTTCACTAAAACGCCATTATAATCAACATGAACATGATAAGCTTGGCATCTAAAACGGTCTCCGTCGGTGGCATCTTCTACTACTTCAACAACATGCTTTTCCATTTTTCCATTGCGTTTTTTGATAGTAGCCATTGCTTTGAAAGGAAATTCTAGGGTTTCAAACATAAAATAAAACCAACCCATAAAACTTCATCCTCACCATTGGCATCAACGACTATTTCTAAGTCAATAATTTCTTTTATTTCTGCTTCGGTCATTTATTAAAAAGATTAAGTGTGCAAGAAAAAGATTTTAAAACGAATATAGTTTTTATCATTAAATGAAGCAGGAAGAGAGGAATAAGAATACTTGAAATTTTATTTTTAGTGTGCCAGATAGTAGGCAGTGAAACCTTGTTTTTAATACCAAAATTTTTCATAAATACAGTTATTTAAATAGCCTCATTTACCACATAGCCATATAGTGAAAAACGTATAGTGAACATAGTTTTAAGCGTTAGATAGTTGAATCTAATTCGTGAAAATATGTTCACTATGTGAAAGTACTATTGTGACTATGTGGCAAAAAAACACCAGACTTTCTAGAGTATCTGCCCTCGTTCTTTAGCCGCCAAAGAAACATCCAATTCTTTCCGAACTTCAGCCACCACTGCTTCTTTTTGTAACATTTCTGCTGCTTTCTTTTTTCCTTCCAAAGACAGTAAACGACGAGGTTGTCTTTCCAATGCTTTGTCAAAAACAACTAAAGCATCGGCGAATTGATTATTGGCTAATAACCATTCAGCATAAGCTTCATGGACAGGTTTTAAGATGCTAGGCGGCCCGAAAGAATAGTTTAATTTTTCATCCAAAGCAGTTCCTTTTTCAAACCATGTTTTTGCCATTTCCATATCGCCATTTAAACTAGCTAAATAAGCTTGCAATTCCATTTCCATTACCTGTGCCATATCAATTTCTAACTGATTTGGTGGTTTACTCGCATAGCCACCTGCACTACACATCGCAAAGCCAGAATCACCGACTATATTTTGTGCTTTTTTACGTCGTTGCTCCATTTTTTCAACAACAGTAGCTAATTTTTTTGCATCTTTTTGATGGTAAGCGACCATACCATTGATAAAATCATTCCCTGTTTTTTTAGACAAATTTAAATCACTCACATCCACTTCAAGTCCTGCCCATTCGCCATCCCAAGTATTGGTTTCTACCATTTGCGCGCCTTTCATCGCTAATAAATAACCTCTTGATTTTTTATCAGAAACCGCCTCTTTGTATTTGACCATATCTTTTAAAATCTTATCCGCTTTATCAAATTCTCCTCTTTGCAAAAAGCCATATTGCAACCAATTGAAAGCGTGGTAACTTCGAGCCGCATCATCTAATTCCTTTCTTTCCATCCGTTTCACACTAGCATTCCAAGAAGCAATATTAGACGTGACCACATCGTCCCATCGACCTAAAGCCACATATATATGCGAAGGCATGTGTAAGGCATGCGCTGCATCGGGGGCTACTTTGGCGTAACTATCCGCCGCTGCTTTCGCTAAATGTGCATGAACAGGGTCGTCGTAAGAATGGATTAAATAATGCAATGCCCCAGGATGATTCGGGTTTTCTTTAATGATACCCTGTACAATTCTAGCACTTTTATCATATAATTTTGAATCTCTTCCATTGCGAGAAGCACCTAATAAAGAAATGGCATAAAAAGCAGAGATTTCATTATTATCAGGATATTTTTGGGTTAACCCTTCCAAGAATTGATTGTAAGCAATATCTCTTTCGTATTTAGTACCTTCGCCAAAGAGGACTTCTAAAGACCTAAAAAAGTCTCTTTGTAATTCAGTGGTAGCTAAATTTTCCCTAGCTTCGGCGGTTGGTGCTAATTTATTTAAGGCAGCCAATGCTTTGTCTTTTTGTTGTCTTTGCCATAAAGAATGATTGTAACTCATGGCTTCGCCCCAATAAGCCATAGCAAAGGTGGAGTCCAATTTTTGGGCTTCTAAAAAGGCAGTCCGAGCATCTTCATATTCAAAACTGTGGAGTAGTAATAATCCTTTTTCAAAGGTGGGTTCGGCAATACTATTTCCACTTACATCGAAGGCGATATCACCAAGTTTTGAAGCGGTGGTAGCTTCTTTTTGAGGTGCTTCTTGAGTTGAGTTAGTACAAGAAAAGAGTAAACAACAACTAATTAAGGAAAAGAGGAGATATTTAAAAGTATGCACAATAGAGATTTTAAGATTAATGGATAATCGGGTGAAAAAATGATAATTATCCGTTGTCTTCATTCATCCGTTGGTCTATTTTCTACCCACGGATGAATGAATGCAACGGATTTGACGAACAAGATAAATAGTTAATTATTTTTCAATATCAATCTTTTAGCTGACGCGCTAAAAAAATTACGTTAAAGGTAAAGAATTTATAGGAAATTTAGTTAATTATGGGGTGTTAATAAGGAGTGGACACAATTTTTTAAATTAAATGTGATTCAACACAGATTGGACAGATTACCAACAAAAAAAAATAAAAATCATGAGTTTTAATATTGCCATGTTGCTGAAAGAGAGTACTCGCCGAGCACCGAATAAGACGGCCTTGATAATGGATGCCGTCAGAGTCAATTACGAACAATTAGAAAAACAAGCGATTAATTTTGCGGCGGTATTGCAAAAGTTAGGCGTAACAAAAGGAGATAGGACGTTATTAGTTATACCGAATGTACCGCAATTTCCAGTTAGTTTTTTTGGAACAGCTCATTTGGGGGCAGTCAATGTACCCGTCAATATTTTATACAAAGAACATGAAATCAGTTTTCGGCTAAAAGATAGTGCGGCAAAGGTATTGGTGGTTTGGGAAGATTATTTGGCAGAAGCAAAAAAAAGCTTTGATGCCATAGAAAGTTGTGAGCATTTAATCATTATTAAGACGAAGGGCGAGGCAATAACAAATGGGGTAAATATCCATGATTATGATACCTTAATGGCAGAAGCTGCGACCGATGAGATTGAGTTGGTGTTTACAGGTGCAGATGACCCTGCTTTGATTTTGTACACCAGCGGTACTACAGGCATTCCGAAAGGAGCAGTTTTGAGCCATTTTAGTATTTTTTATCAAAGTGCTTTAGTGCCTTTAGACGGTCGAGGTGGCAAAAAAGAAAATGGGGTAGGGATTGCGCATTTACCCTTTTTCCATGTTTATGGGTTGTTCAATGTGTTATGCGCCAATATAGGTTTGGCAGGTACGATTACGCTATTACCTCGCTTTGAACCCGCCAAAGTTTTGGAAGTTATTGAGCGAGATAAAGTCACCGATTTTGCGGGCGTTCCAACCATGTATAATCGCTTAATCAATCATCCCGATTTCACCAAAAGAGATTTAAGTAGTTTGGATTATTGTGGAAGTGGAGGCGCACCAATGCCCGTAGAATTAGCGGAAGCTTGGTTGGCGGCAACAGGGGCAGAAATTCAAGAAGGATATGGCTTAACAGAAACGGGTTCAGGCGTAACGACCAATGGGGTAGAACATGTGGAGGCGAAGATAGGTTCAGCAGGAAAGCCGATGTGGGGAACCGATATAAAAATTGTCGATGAAGGAGGTAATAAAGTGGCTCAAGGCGAATTGGGCGAAGTTATTTGTCGCAGTCCAGGAATGATGAATGGTTATTTTAATCGACCCGATGCCAATGCCAAATCTTATGTCAATAATTGGCTAAGTACAGGCGATATTGGGTATTTAGATGCAGACGGTTATTTATTCATTGTTGACCGAATCAAGGAAATGATTATTCGAGGTGGCTTAAATGTATATCCTCGGCAGATAGAAGAGATTTTATATGAGCATCCAGCAATTCAAGAATGTGCAGTGATTGGCGTACCACATGCGGATTTAGGAGAGGAAGTAAAAGCCGTTGTTTATTTAAAAGTAGGCTATACGGCTACACCAGAAGCCATCAAAATTTATTGCAAGGAGCGTATGGCAGCGTTTAAATACCCTCGAATCGTACAAATACTGGACGAAGAATTACCTAAAAGCGCGACGGGGAAAATTATGAAGCGCTTGTTGAAAGATAGGGAATAAGAAAGGCTCAAAGTGATTTATAAATGTAGCTTAGACCTCTGGTCTGAGTAGCAAAATGCATAATTTATTTACTGTATGCTTGCTCAAAGCTACTCAGACCAGAGGTTTAAGCTACGAATCTCCACCCATATCATTTTGAGCCATAAGAAATGAAAATACATTGCATTGGTCATTTGTTTTTTTGCGTTGGTCAATCAATTTAACAAAACTATTGAGTAGTTGCTTAAATTTGAGAAGACATAGATTCTTCATCAAAAAAACAAGCAATGAAAATAGCACTATATGTAGTTTTAGGATTGATTGCCATTCTAGTGAGTGGTTTTGTATGGTTTAATTATAGTTTTAAGGGCGTACCTGCATTAACAATACCCAAAGATATTTCGACCACAGAAGCAATGAATCATCTTGACAAATGGTTTGAATTGCTGCATGCAGAAGGGAAATTTAATGGAGCAATATTAATTGCCGAAAATCATCAACCTCAATTGATGAAGGCTTATGGTTTTACCAACTATAAAGAAAAAGAAAAATTAACCACTGAATCTTCTTTTCGATTGGCTTCCGTTTCCAAGCAATTTACAGCAGCAGGGATTATGCTACTAAAAGAGAAAGGTTTATTAGATTATGATAAAACAGTCCATACTTATTTGCCAGACTTACCTTATAAAGAAGCGACTGTTAGGCAATTGTTGAATCAGACATCTGGGATTCCTGATACGTACTTGAGTTTAGCAGAAAAGCATAAGGAAGAAATTGGAGAGGTGTTGAGTATTCAAGAGGCAGTCGGTCTAGTGAGTAAATATCCTAAGAAAGCGACTGAGCCAAATGAAAAGTTTGTCTACTCCAATACAAATTATATTTTGTTGGCGGGCATCATTGAAACGATTTCGGGGCAATCTTTTGAGGACTATATGCAAAGTGAAATCTTTACGCCTTTGCAAATGAAAAATACGCGTGTTTGGAATTTATTATCAAAAGAAAAAACTTTTCCCAATAAGACAAATAGCATTAGTTACCTAACAGGAAAAGCCACCGAGTTAGCGCCCGACTTTCTAGATGGCGTGGCAGGAGATGGCGGGGTATTTAGTAGTATAGAAGATTTTTTGCTTTGGGATAAGTTTTGGTATGAGAATCCATTGATTTCAGCGGCAAACTTAGCAGAAGCTTTTAAACAACCAATATTAAACAATGGAGCAATTTCTAATTATGGCTTTGGTTGGGTAATCGTAGATGAAGATGTCGTTGTTCATAGTGGGAGTTGGTTGGGGGCAAGAACTTTAATTGTTAGAAATAGGAAAAATAAACGTTGTAGAGTCCTTTTAGACAATGCCTTAAATTTTGGGTTAGATAATATTGCCAAAGAAATAGGCAAAAACTTACCAATTAGGGAATAAAATTTTCTAAAAAACAAAGATGCAAATCAAAATATGTTAAAATTTGCTACTTTTTTGTATGAAATTTGACAAAAAATGAGCTATAAAAAATA
>JBGCFJ010000406.1:0-4281 GCA_045106885.1 Saprospiraceae bacterium | reverse complement strand
TTAGCCAGTTAGACCAGTCAATTTTTCTTCTAAGGAATTCAAAAAATGCTTGCATAATGGATTATGGACGCATTTTTTGAGTTTCTTAGAAGGGAAAAAGACGGTATAAATGGTTGATTATTTCTGCCACTTTGCCTTATTTCCTTCTACCTTATATCAAAATTCACGCTGTTTGTTACCCCCTTTTCTACCTCATAAATCTTCAAAAAGAAATCAGAATTCCTACCCAACTTTCCCTGTATCTTTGTGGTTTTAAAAAAGCAATTAATCCCGACTGTAATTAAAATAGAACCTAACAAGGATGAAAAAGTATTTTTACACACTCATTTTACTATCCGTTTTTTCATGGAATCCCCTATCTGCCAATAATGGAGGGGATGACAGTGGCAAAGACCGACAACAAGAATATCAACTCCGCATCAGTAAAACTTCCGAAAAGATTAAGTTGGATGGAAAATTAGATGAAGCTATTTGGCAAAATACAACTGCCGTTTCTGATTTTTGGTATAGTTTCCCTATTGATAATGAAAAAGCAGAACTTGAAACGAAGGTAAAAGTAACTTACGACGACAACTTCTTGTATGTGGCCGCAGAAATGTATGACCCTAATGGAACGATTATACAAACCTTGAAAAGAGATGTCGATTTCTGGAGTGGAGATAATATAGTGATTGTTTTAGACCCTGTGAATCAAAAAAGTAATGGCTTTATGTTTGGCGTCAATCCGTATGGTGTACAAATGGAAGGTCTGTTAACAGGAAATACGGGTTCAAGAGGAAGTCGTCCTGGAAGTGGCGCAATGAATTCTAGATGGGATAATAAATGGTATTCTAAAACAAGTTCTACCCATGATAGTTGGACTGCTGAAGTCGCTATTCCTTTTAAGTCCCTGAAATATGATGCAACCAAAACCACTTGGGGCATCAATTTTATTCGGACCGAAGGCAGTGATAATAGTTTTCACGTTTGGTCACAAGTTCCCTTACAATTTCGCTCGGTTGATTTAAATTATACAGGGGCATTAATTTGGGATAAAGCGCCTAAAAAGACCA
Source organism: Saprospiraceae bacterium (assembly GCA_045106885.1). Lineage (GTDB taxonomy): Bacteria > Bacteroidota > Bacteroidia > Chitinophagales > Saprospiraceae > JAFMDF01. The sequence continues at coordinate 3,229 of JBGCFJ010000406.1, read as the reverse complement.
AAGGAAATGTAGCGGTGATTCCTTATATCTCAGGTTCTAGTTTTAGAGATTTTGAGGAAGGTACGCCAACAGATAATAGTTTAAATGTGGGCGTTGATGCTAAAATTGCGGTTACTTCTTCCTTAAACTTAGATGTAACGATTAATCCAGATTTCTCGAATGTAGAAGTAGACGAACAAGTCACGAACCTTACTCGATTTAATATTAGATTACCTGAAAAACGACTTTTTTTCCTAGAAAACACCGATATTTTTGAAGATTTCGGTAATTCTCCCGCTCGCCCTTTTTTCTCTCGTAGAATTGGGATTGATGAAGATGGAAACGCCCAACCTATTTTATACGGCTTAAGATTAACAGGTAATGCGACCAAACGGTTAAGAGTTGGTTTATTGAATATGCATACCAAAGAAACAGACGAATCCGCTGGACAAAATTATACCGCTGCGGCTTTTCACCAACAAGTTTTTGGCCGCTCTGTAATTAAGGGCTTTTTAACCAATCGACAGGCTTACCAAGATTCGGAATTTTCTAGTACAGATTATGGTAGAAACGCAGGTTTAGAATTTAATTATTTGTCTGATAATAATAAATGGCAAAGTTGGGCAGGCTATAATCATTCTTTTAAAGAAGGGATTACTGACAAAAATTACTACTTTAAAGGAGGTGTTCGATATAGAGATAGAAACTGGGCAGGTTTGATTAATTATTACGAAGTGCAAGACCAATATTATGCGGATTTAGGCTTTTTAGCTCGGCTTAATCATTATGATGCAGTGCAAGATACGACCCATAGAATTGGTTTTGGTTCTTTTTTCTCTGACCTTAATTATACCATTTATCCTAAAAAAAGAGGCAATCTTGTTTCTCAACAATTTAGTGTTTTTAATTGGTGGGTCACCAAAGCCAATGATGGTGATTTTTTAGAACGTACCAACTCCCTTTCTTATCGCCTAAGTTTTGTTGGCCGTAGTTCTTTTTCTGCCCGAGTTGCCAATAGTGCCATTGCCCTGCAATTTCCCTTTTCCTTTACAGGAGATGAACCGCTACCCGCACAAAAATATACCACTACGAATGTTCGATTGGAATACCGTTCTGATAGTCGAAATGTCTTTACTTATGAAGCAGAACTCAGATATGGCGGATTCTATAGTGGTACTCGAAAAGGAATAGAATTGGAAGGAAATTATAGGGTTCAGCCTTGGGGTAATTTCGGCTTAAAATTCGCTTATAATGATTTGCAATTTGGTGGTCCTTATGGGGAAACCCAATTATTCTCCGTCAGTCCAAAAATAGAAATCAGTTTCTCCAATAATCTTTTCTGGACGACTTTTATTCAATATAATACCCAAGCAGAAAATTTTAATATCAATAGCCGTTTGCAATGGCGATTTGCCCCATTATCAGATATTTTCTTAGTTTATACCGATAATTATTTAGTGGAAACGGATGATTTATCCGATAATTTTAGAATCCAGAATTTCGGGCCTAAAAATCGAGCTTTGGTTTTTAAGGTGAATTATTGGTTTAGTTTGTAGGGGCGGTTAACGATGTACGGTTCAGCGTTTTTCGGGATGAAAGGCTAACGATTTTTTAAGTCGTTAGCCTTTTATTTTTGATGGGGCTTGCTAGTTTGTTGAAAAATGGTAAATTTGGTGTTCAACTATAAATTTATACTATGGAAGATATTGAAAAATATATATTTGACCCAAATAATACTGAAATATTTAAGGGCTATAAGTTACTTTTAAAAATCTTAAAAGAAGATAACTACTATATTTATATCAGTCCATCTTTCATTTTGGATTTTCTTAAAGAAAATTTAATTGAAAAAAATATAATTGAAAATATATATAGTCAGCCCAAAGAAGTATTAAAAAAGTTATCTGGTTCAGAAATAGGTATTATTTATAGTAAAGATTATTCTGTAAAAGAGTTAGAGGAAGTAATCCAGCAAAACTTAGAACTTTTAACTGACAATTCTTTTTCTTTTCTAATAAAAAATAACTTTATTGAAGTAATAGAAGAAAAATATAAAACTGTATTACTACGTAAATCTAGTTCAATAGAATTCAATTTAAATCCTTCTTATAATTCTCTTCCTGATTATTGTTTAAATTCTAAAGAATTCAATCACATTTCATCTTATTCTTCAATAAAAAATGTTAATGAGAAAAACATTATTTTCTTCATTACAGAAAAAGATACTAATTTCTTAAATTCTTTTAGTCCACTCAAATCATTCTTAGTTTTTCTTCCATCAGGAGAAGTTTTAAAAAAAATTCCAGATAACCTATTAGCAATTAGAAATAATCTCAAATTTGTTCATCTTAGAAATATTGAGGAATATTCAATTTTTTTCGATTTTGTTAAATCTGTTCAAAAGACTCAAAATAGAAAAAAAATAAATATTAAAACATTCGTTTACCCTCAAAAATTTGAACTTAAAAATTATTTTAGCATAAAAAACTTATCATTCAGTAATATAAAAACTAAAAGGGAAATTTATTTTTTAGGAGAAAATGGAGATGGAAAAACTCTATTAATGCAAGCTATTTTACTTTCATTAATTGGTGATTTAAACATAGGTTTGATTTCCGATTTTTTAAAAAGTAATAACGATAATAACCTTAGTTTAATCAGTACGGATGAACAAGGTAACTTCTCTGGGATTAATATTAATTCAGAAAATAAAAAAGTATCTTACTCTAGAATTTATGCTTATGGTGTCAATCGCTTCCAAAACGACTCTGACAAAAAAGATAAATATGGTTTCCTAACTCTCTTTAGTCATAACGAATACCTAGAAAACCCTGTAAAATGGTTACAGCATCTTGACTATCAAGAAAAAAGTGGCAATCAGCCAGATATTCCCCTTGAAAAAGCTAAAAAGTTATTGAATGAGTTACTAGAAGAAAATGTAGAAATAGAAGTCTCTCCAAACGGTGTAGATTTTTATGAAAGAGGAACTAAACTAAAATTTGAGCAACTCTCAGATGGCTATAAAAGTGTCCTAGTCTGGATGTGTGATTTATTATCAAGATTAGCTGCAAAACAACGCGAAGCAGAACATATTTCTGACTTCCACGGCATCGTCCTAGTAGACGAAATAGGTATGTTCCTCCATCCAAAATGGCAAAGAACCATCGTCAAAAAACTAAGAACCACCTTTCCTAATATTCAATTTTTCTTCACTACACATAGTCCAATCGTTTTACTAGGCGCATCAGAA
>JBGCFJ010000405.1:0-3886 GCA_045106885.1 Saprospiraceae bacterium | reverse complement strand
TTGTTTTCTAAATCTCAATAAGACTTTATTACCAGTGCTACGAGAACATATACAACTACACACAATAACATGTTAGAAAATTGGTTGAAAGCGGCTAAGATGGATACAGCGTATCAATCTTGGCAATTTGGGGAACATATTGAATTATTTGATGGCGATTTTCCAGATTTAAAAGATACAAATATTGCCTTGATTGGAACAGGGAAAGCTGTTGATAATATACGAAAGTACTTATATGAACTTTCCTTTCCATTTAATAAACTGATGATTGCGGATATTGGTAACTTGCGCAAAGCCAATGATGACTTTTTACTGCCAGTCATTCGAGAATTATTGGACAATAATATTATTCCAATTATTATAAGTGATAAAGCTTTGCAGTTTGCTGCACAATTTAAAGCTTACCAAAATATTCGCAAAAAAGTAAACGTGGCAGTTATTGATGAAAGTACGCCTTTTCATACCGAAGATGTGCATTACCTTTCTACTATACGGAATGCTAAAGCACCGAAATTGGATACCTTAGGTTTGGTAGGATACCAAACACATTTGACATCACCTGATACGCTTAAATATTACGAGAAGAAAAATTACGATTTAGTGCGTCTAGGCGTAGCTAAATCTAATATGGAGACTGTTGAACCGACCTTGCGAGCAGCCGATACGATTTACTTTAATTTAGCTGCCCTCAAACAAATAGAAGTACCTGGACTTTGGGAAAATACGCCCAGTGGTTTTAATTCAGAAGAAGCTTGTCAATTATGTCATTATGCGGGCATGAGCGATAAATTAACTTCTATGGGCTTTTATGGCTATCACCCTAAAAAAGATAAAAGTGGACAAACTGCTCAATTGATTGCGCACCTAATTTGGTATTTTATACAAGGTATTTATAACCGAAAAAGAGACTTTCCTGCTTCTACAGATGGTATGATAGAATACATTATTTCTTTTAAAGACTTCGACCATAATGCGACTTTTTGGAAAAGTACTAAAAGTGGTCGTTGGTGGATACAAATGGATAGTAAAACGAAGGGCAAGCACGAACTGATTCCTTGTACTTATGAAGACTATAAATTGGCTTGTAAGGATGAATTGACGGAGCGGATTTTGACGATACTTGAACGGTATATGTAAGACTGTTGCCAGTTTTCAGTTGCCAATTGCGAGTTACCAGTTGCCTGTTTCGAGCATAACTGGCAACTGGCAACTCGTAACTGGCAACTGCATCACTTCACCAACCCAATCAACACCCCATAATCATCAAAAGGCGCATTTCCATCCCTCATTTCCAATAAATCCATCAATTCTCCTTCATAAATTTCTTCTAAATCTAATTGGGTTTGTTTGGTGCGAATTTCGATATTTCCTTTTTTTAATTGTGCCAAACGCCAACGTAAAGTCGCTTCCATTTTTGCCCAAATTCTTTCGTTGATTTCGATATGGTCACAGTCTTGATTTACCGATACACAATTTTCAAAGGCTTGATTATTACGAGCAATCATTTCGCCTTTTTCAAGGATAAAATAAGCTGTATGCGCCCAAGTGGCGTCGGGCGTTAATAGTTTGGCATACATGACCAATTGTAAGTCTTCCTCGTTTTTGATAACGGATTTTCGGTAATTGCCGCCTCGCCATTTTAAATCAACTACACATAATTCGCCGTCTCTTTCTAGTACCAAATCGGCTTTTCCTTTCATCGGAATACCAATGAAATGTCCTTTTAAATCCATTTCCGTTCCTTTTACTTTCCATCCATTTTGTTGAATACTGGAGACTAAACTCCATGCGGCATATTTAATGGTGTTGATAAAAGCCAATCTTTCTGGTTCTCGGCCATACATCAATAGGGTAGCGGCTTCTCTTGAAAATAATCGAGGTGCTTTTTGGTCTATCCAATCTTCTACTTGCCCTTTTTGCCAAAGCAGTATTTCTTCTTTTAATAATAATTCAATAAAACGGTGGGCTAAATTACCTAAAAGTGCATTATCACTGACCACACTTAAAATGGATGATTTATGCAATTTAACCTTATGCCGAAAAACCCATTGATAAGGATAGTAAAATAGCGAATCTAAACTTGTAAACGTTTCATGTTCTCGTTCATTGAACAATTCCTCGTGTTCTACTGGCAATATCGGAATGGGTTTACCTATAAATTGTTGGTTTAAATTCACCCAATTAGGTAAATCAAAAGCACCTTCCAAGCAAGCGGCATTTTGTTGTTTGTCAATATTATAAGTAATCGCTTCTAAATTGCCAAAAGTAGCTTCTAAATCACCTAGCAATGGATGCGATAAAACTTCTTTGCCTTCGACTCTTTCTGGAATGATAAGGATGAGTCGTTGACTAGCTTGTAACATGGGGCGTTTGCGTTGCCAAATCAAAACATCATTTTCTTTTTTAGGTGTTTCTAATTCAATATTAATCGTTTTAAAATAATTGATTTCTGGCTGATACCATTTAGAGAAAAATGACGGTTGTTCTTTTAAAGAAAAATTCCACCATAATAAATCTGGTGTTGGTTGAATAAAGGCACTTGGATGATAGACAAAAGGTAAATGCCCGACTTCTACTTCTCTAAACAAAACGGGAGAAGGTTGGTAAATAGTCCGAACAATTCGCTCTAAATCCAAGTTGTTCAAGAAATTATAAGCATCTGGTAAGGCTTCCATTAATTCCTTGATTCGCTTGGATTGTTCACTTAATACGAGTAAAGATTTATTGGCACTGCCGTCTGATTCATATTTTTGAGATGCCCAATCTGCAATGTATTCAAAAACTTCAATTACCTCGTCCTTAGGTAAGGATTTTGAAATATCGTATCGCCTCCTTTCAAACCAGAATTGATATTGTTTCCGAATTTTATCCACTTTTATTACAGGGTCGGCTGCGGCCTTTTTTTCTAATTCTTCAAAATATTGATTGATAGAAGCGTACCAATTATCACTATTAAGACCGGGTCTTTGGGCTACTTGACGAGCAATAATGACCGCCAAATCAGATTCTAAGGGTTTAATTGGTAAGGTAACAAACTCCAATACTTTATAAGGGTCAATTGGTCGCCATAAAAAGGTGGTGACTAATTTGATGATTTGTAAAGTAGGGCGTGCTAAAGAAGCCGATAAAATACCTAAACTCGGTAAGCCTTCTTGTATTAAAGCATTGTCTAATGCTCGATTTTTTTCAGGAATCAAACAAACGGGATGATAATCTGAATTGAGTTGTATTTTTTTTGCCAAGAAAGCGGCTGCATCGGTTTCTCTTTTGGCTCGAATAACTAATAACGAACCATCTTGTTGCGCATTGACTTTTCCTCGTTCTCCATTCAAGGCTTTTTGAAAAACCGCTAAATCGTGGTCGCCCTCAATAGCAGGTTCTGCCAATTGTTTAACTGCTGTTCCGTGGTCCTCTAAATACCTAAATAATTTTTGCCAATGAAAAGGAAATAAATGACGAGGTTCGTTTAATAATAATTCCTGAATGGGAGTAGGGCGTTCTTCACAAGCTGCCAACACCGCTACAAAACGGTCTGCAAAGCCAACTGCAAAATCATAATCTGCTGCTTCTAAAGCCTCTTCTACGCCTGCTAAATCGGCTAACCTAGGAGGTAAGTCGTTGGCTATTTCAAAATCCCAACCTGCTAATTTAAGTTCATCTCGCCGATTTAATAACTCTTCTGCGGCGGCTAATTGGTCGGCCTCAAAAGATTGTTGATAAAAAGCGGTCGATGTATCTTCTAAATACTTTTGTAAAGCATAACGATATTGGGCAATTCTAAGATAATCAATCGTATTGGTTGGACCAATTAAACCAAGGTGTGCTTCTAATAAAAATAGAAACTTTTGAGGTCCAAAGTAATGGACGCCTAATTCAGTCGTTGCTC